>NZ_NMPS01000067.1:0-22541 GCF_002261125.1 Siphonobacter sp. BAB-5385
TGGCTTGCAAATAGTACTGTTCCGCTTCTTCCATCTTTCCCTGCTCACTATATAAGTTAGCTAGATTATTCAAAGCATTAATATGCCCTTTTGCAATGGCTTTCAAGTAATACTGCTCCGCTTCTTCCAGCTTACCCTGTTCATCGTATAAAAAAGATTTAACAAAAAATTTAACTCCATCTTTTTCATTTTCTATACTATCTACTAACTGATGAGCTTGCTGATATTTTTTCTCTTGGATTAGAATGGATATAGTCTTTGCTATTTCAACAAACTTCTCCGGCATGCCTAATAAATCATTCTTTATGGGGTTAGCCTGTAAAGCCGCAGTCAAATCAATCATCTGATCCCGTTCCCGAGTTCCAATATGTTTGGACTGAGCCAAGGCTTTGGTTAGAACAATTGCCCGATCGTAAGGCAATTCGTTATTGCTTAACCGCTGTAGATGTTCTTCGACTAATCCTGCCCATTGGTTTTCATCGTACCAGGCTTCCAGAAAAAGCGTCAGCCATTTGGCCCGGCGTTTCTGTTCGGGATTCCCCTGCGTAATCATCAGCCACATGTTGAAGAAACGCTCCGACAGGCGGTACAGATTGTTCTTCTTACTCGTAGCTATTACCTCAATAATGCCTGCATTAGAAAGCTGCTTCAGGTGAGCGGAAATCAATTTACTCTCCATTCTGCACTTCTCTACCAGTTGTTTTACCGAGCAGGCTTCCCAGAGAAAAGCCATTTCCTGTACGATTTTCCGGTGAGCGGGGGGTAAATGATTCAGGCGTTCCTGATACAGTGGAGTAACGTTATCCATGACCTTTCGCAGGTAATCAAACCCATAGAGCGTGGAATCTTTCAGTAAGATCTGGATGAAAAACTGGAGCGTTCGAGGCAGACCATCCGTTAGCAGACGAATGGTTTCAATTTTACCGGGATATTTCTGCGAAAATTCCCAGAGCTGGGGCAATTCCATTTGCTCGCTCCAGTGGTGCAGCAAACGGTGGATCTCTTCGGAAGACAGGGCTTCCAGCCGATGCCGCCGGAAAAACTCGTAAAAAGGCTGGTCGTACTTCCAGAACTGCTCATCCATACGGGTACTGCCACCAATGATCACCAGATCGTTGTCATTCAATAGAATTTCCCGCAACAGATGGCCTTCCCCACCGAAGTTTTCCAGAATTCGATCCAAATTGTCGAGCAGCAGAACGATCCTTTTTTGCTTCGCCTGTACGAGTTGATGGATCTCAGCGTACAGGTAGCGGGTATAACTTTGATTGTCGTCAAAGCTTTCGAAACTTTGCAGATCAAGCGTAACTTTCCACTTTACGCTTAACTCCCGCAGTACTTCCTCCCACAAATCAAACAGTCGGTAAATGCCCGCCTGTTCTTCCGCCAGATTCACGGCCAGGTACTGATCCGTCAGTACCTCATCAATCTCAATCTGAATCCGTTTTAATAACGTCGATTTCCCGCTTCCCCGCCTGCCCAGTAATAATTCGTGCTGCAAAGGGTCTTGCGGACCTTTGTTACGTAAATCTTCTATAATGAGGCGGAACTCTCCCTGGCGGATGACAAAGTTGTTTTTTAGCGACTGCGAATCGCTATTAGCCGACTGGTACAGGTTCAACTGATCTACGAACCAGTTTCCGGTTTTATGTTCACTAGTTTTCATCGTAGATAGGATTGTTTCGTTTCCAGAATGCTTTTAGAAAGGGAGATAAGAATACGTACTGATCGGCCTCTTCAATCAGGTATCCGTCTTTTATTAATCCGTCCATCAATTCGATATAATCCTCTTTTTTATGATGATGGGAGGCCAGATCATATAGTTTTCGGGCGTTGATTCGATCCCGATGAGCTATATACGTTAATACTTCATTGAGAAATGGAGCGTCTGTACCCATGTAATCGAACAGACGATTTTTCCAGTCCCGGAAATGATCGTTGTTCCTGATGATTTCATTGAATGCCTGATCAATCGTATCAGTTGTAATCACAGCATTACCTTTCCTTTTGGCATCACGGTTAATCGCATCCAGCATCAGGTTGATAAAGAAAGGCAGGTAATAATGCTGTATTTTTCCCAGAAGATAATCGGCAAGCTGGGTATCGTATTGTACCGTTGCAGAGTTGTCGGTGGCCCATTGAATATAGGTTCTGGCCTCTTCCACCGTAAGGGATTTAAAACCTACCTGACTTATATCATTCAGATCAGAGCTTCGATTTTCGATGGCTTTTACTACGTGGTGAATTCCTATGGAACCCGCCAGTACAAAGGCAATATGACTAAACCGCTGTTCCTGTCGCCACCGCCTGAAATTTTTAAGAATTGAAATTGCCTGCGAGCTTTTATCCGTTTTATGAAGGGTGTAAAGTACTTCGGGTAACTCGTCTATAAACAGCACAAGTTTGATACCTTCTTCCTGGAGCTTCAAAGCGATTCGTTCAATCTCTACTAAGTAGTCAATTGATCCACTATCGAGCTTTACTCCCTGCAAGCCTATTTCTTTTATTCGTAATTCCCTGAAAAAAGAGCCTACCCACGTCAGTACCTGGACTTTTCTTTCCAAACACGTAATCATGAGTTCGTAAATCTGCCGGTATACCCGTTCTTCGGAGTCGAAGCCCTGTATATTCCGAAATTGAGCCAGGTATCCATCCACACAATTATCAGCCATGTATCTCATAACCGACGATTTACCTACGCGTCGGGGAGCGGCTAATAGTACATGATTTCCCTTTTCCAATTGCTCCCACACTTCTGTAATAATCTGGGGACGATGATAATAGTAGTTACCGGTCGCCGTATTGCCTATAATAATTTTAGGGCTTTGCCAGGTTGGCTCCACTTTTGACAATAATTTTATTGTTAAATGATCTTGACAACAAATTTATTGTCTTTTTAATTTAACAACAAAGTTATTGTCAAAATAAAAAAATAAGCTCTGGGTTTAGATTAAGGATTTGTCTTTAACTGAAACTGAAGATTTCCTTCCCCTGACTTAACTAACGCTAACGGGGCTCTTTTTACCCAGGACTTTAACATACGTACAGTCAAATACGTTAGCTGCTAAATTTATTCGTAACTGAAACACGAATTTGGTTGCCTAATTATAAGTCATTACTCTTAACTCCTTGATAATTAGTACTTATTATTTATTCGAAAATACCTGCTTAGGTACGAAATCCCCACTTTTTCGGGTACAATTTTTTTGGCAGTAAATCCTCTTTTCAATTTGTCTATTATTAACCCCGTCCTCTATGTACTTTGTACGTTTACCTCTGCAGTGCCTGCTGCTCTGTCTTCTATTGCCCCTGCTTCTTCGCGGTCAGGTTCAGATTACCGACGTTGGACCTCCCGGGTTTTCAGCAGGAGATGCCCGTTTCACTTCGCTTAAAATTGCTCCCGACGGTACCCCGTTTCTGGCTTATCAGGACGTAGCCAATGGCTACCGGGCTACGGTTCAGCGTTTCGATGGTACAGCCTGGCAGGTGGTGGGTACACCTGGTTTCTCTACCGCCGAAGCCTCGTACACCTCACTCGCCATTGCACCGGATGGAACTCCGTATATTGCTTATCGGGATCAAAGTACAATCAACCGCATTACGGTTCAACGGTTCAACGGTTCCACCTGGGAGCCCGTTGGTCAGGCCGGGTTTTCGGTTCAGGCCGTTGAATATACCTCTTTAGCGTTTGCTCCCGACGGAACACCCTACGTCATTTATCGTGGTGATTCGAGGGATGCTACCCGGGCAGTCGTACAACGCTTCAATGGTACTAGTTGGGAACTGGTAGGACCGGATGGCATCTCGCCCGGTCAGGTTAAACAAACATCCATCGTTATTGCCGCCGACGGTACGCCTTACGTTGCGTACCAGAGTTTACAGGATGGAGCCAATGGGATTGTCCAACGTTTTAATGGTACCAGTTGGGAAACCCTGGGGACGATTCCTCACGTAGATTTTCCTTCGCTTGCCCTGGCTTCGGATGGAACGCCCTACCTCACTTACATTAACACGGCCAACGGAGATAAGGTGAACGTTCAACGGTATACCAACGGAACCTGGGAACTCATCGGCGACGGAATTTCAAGAAGCAATGCCCGTTTCACTACGATTATTATCGGCCCCGATGGCAATCCTTATGTCGTTTATCAGGACGGATTTTATGCGAACCGAAGTACCATTCAGCGGTACAGACAGGGTCAGTGGGAAGATGTAATTGCTCCTGGTTCTTCACGTGATCAGATGGACTTTATTTCGCTGGCTACGGTAGGCGGTATGGACCCGAGCCTGTATATCGGCTTCCGTGACTGGAGTCAGCAAACCAAAGCGTCTGTCCAACGAGTGTATCTAAACAATGCGGCTCCCGTTACTTTAAATAGCTTTAAGGCCCAATTGCAACCCGACCAGCAAGTACTCGTAACCTGGGGTACCTCGCAGGAATTAAACGCTAGTCACTTCGAGGTAGAGCGTCGCAGCGAGCATACAACCTTCGAAGCCATTGCTACCGTACGAGCCGCTGGAACCACTACCGAAGCTCATTCGTACCGCTTTGTGGACGAGAAGCCGCTTACGGGTACTAGTTACTATCGCCTCAGACAGGTAGATTTCAACGGTAAAAACGAAATATTCCGGGCTGCCAGCATTAATCGTCAGGATGGTGCCTGGTCCGCTCTGGCGTATCCGAATCCTAATTCCGGCCGTTCAATTTCCATGCAGGTAGCTAATCCGGCTCAAACGAAAATTACCCTGCTCACTACGAATGGCCTTGAACTAGCCTACGACGTGAGCGTTACGGACGAACATACCTGCACGCTTAATCCGAAACAGGTACTTGCACCAGGCTTTTATCTCGTCCGCGTTCAGGAAAAAGACGGCCCCATTCAACATCATAAATTAGTAGTACGTTAACTCTTTACTAATTCCATTTCTCAAAAAAGCAGGGCCGCCACCACTGCTTTTTTTGTGCCTTACCGCATCCCGCTAGTGTACTCTAGCTGCCCATTTGCTACAGGCATTTTGTTCCCGTTGATTACCTTTCATGCGGGTGCCTAACAGGATTTTCTGAATACAGCAAAATTGGATTTTCGCTTCCCTTCGTAGCATGGTTGTTGCCTGCTGCCTATACGCCCTTATTTCATTCAGCATATTCGAAAATACGTGGAGCTTATGGAAGAATACGTTCAGCGACTGTTCGCGTATCTGAAACCCATTTCCGTCCCGGAAAAAGCTCCTGGCAGAGAAGCAAATCTGCCGGGCTAATTATTTCGTAGAAAAAGGCGGTCTGCGGCTGTTTGACCTCACGGAAAAAGGGACGGAACCGATTACGCAGTCTGCCCTTGAAAACGGATGGCAGGCCGATTACCCAGCAACCCTCCGAATTCTACATTCAAGCCCTGGAACCTACCGAGGTTTATGTCATTCCGGTCGATTTTCAGAACCAGTTGTAACACAAATTTTCCCAGCTCGAACGGTATTTCGGCTCCTGTTTCAGCGGGCTCTGGCCGCCTTACAACGCCGCTTCAAGTTTAGACACGATTATAGTTATCGCCACTTCGTAGCCAGTTTTCCCGGCTTTACGCAACGTAGTTCGTAATACCTGAGAAAAAACCAGAATGGAACGATGCTATAAATTTCTCTTTACTATCGCCTCTAAGCGAATAGAGATCCTTAACCCAATGCACGATTTACGGCAAGTATCGATTCAGAGCGTCGGGACCATAGCTTTTTCGGCAGTTATTTACCTAATGAAAATTCACTTACTTTTCATTACGCAAAAACGCCCCCTTCTTCTGAAGGGAGCGTTTTATGGCGTCTATCATTGCAAGGCTAGTCTGAGAACCCTTAAGGCCGTACCAGCCTGAGGCTCTGTTGTTGCGTATCCGTGTTTACCTTCAGTAGCAGATGCCCCCGGCTAGTACCCAGCGGTATGCTCACCCGTTCGTTTTCACCGGCTTGCCCAATTCGCTGCTCGCCAATAACCCGGCCCTGTAGGTCCACCAGCGTCAGGCGGAGGGATTGTCTGGCCACGCCCGAAATGGCCACTTCGACGTTATTACCTACTACCGGATTGCCCAGTACTTGTACCTGCAGGCCAGCAATCCCTACTTCCTGCATGGGACCCGCAGCCACCCGGGCCGACGCATCTGAAGGTACCATACCAAAAATTAACTGGTTTTCGAGATAGGCCGTTATTCGGGAGTTGAGCCTTACTGACCCGTAAACGGGAGCGAACGAGTAGTCATTATTTTGATTCAACAAGCCAAAGTCTGAGCGTACCAACCGGAAGTCGATGAACCCTAAGCTGCTCAAAGGTGACAGACGTCGGGTGCTTTCGGGAAAACTAAGCTCCACGTAGCTATCGGCCCCGTTAACGGGTGAACTGAGCCGAACGACCTGTGCCCTTACCATACTCGCACCCATGTCGGCATAATCAACGAAGACGTTCGTGGGTTGTCCATTATCAGAAGTGAAATAGTAGCGTAGCTTGAGACTGCTCACGGGTACGCTCACGTTGCCCGTATTGCGAAGCTCCAGACGAGTTTGAATCTGGGAAGTTATGGCTGCGTCCTTGGTTGCTGCGTACACCTGTACTGCCGTTTGCGGGGCAACTGCTGCGGGCTCCTGTCCCCAGAAAATAACGCCGTTTCGATACGCCGTTATGCGTGCGTTGGCCAGGTAGCTGCGGTTGAGCTGGTAGGAGTAATCGTCGGTTTCGTTGAAATTACTACGGTCGCTTTTCAAAATTCCTGTCTCAATGGGCCCTGAGTTACCGTTGGCGGGCAGACTACCTCCTCCGGGGAAGCTGTATTCTACGTACCCGAAGGCTCCCTGCCGGGGTTGGGCCAAAGGAACATACTTCATGGAAACGGCTCCCAGTTGAGCGTAATAAACCTGAAAATCGGTAGGAGGAGCATTTCCCTCGGAGGTGAACCAGTACCGAACCGTTAGCTCGCCGTAGGGTATGGCCTGCCCGCCCGCATTAGACAGCTTTAAAAAAGGCTTGATGATCTGGTCCTGAGTTTGTCCGTTATCCACATCCAGGTGCAGCACCGAAAGGGTAGTCGGTACGATCGTCAGCGAGAAGCTGGCAGCGGGACTGGTACAGCCATTCTGGGTGCAGGTGGCAGTGAAAGTTTGGGTACCTAGATTGCTGGTAGAAACCGCTAAGGTTTTGCTGTCCCCGCCGCCCCAGGTAATGGTCCCATCACTGCATCCTGAAACGCTCAGGATAACCGAGCCCGTATTCTGGCTCGCCGTCAGGCTACTAACGCCTCGGGAAAAGGCTGTCCACCGGCGGTTACCAGCGTAGGAGCGGTGGGCGTAGCTTTGATAATGAACGTCTGACTGGTCGATTTGGAACAGCCATTGCTGTTCGTATAGCTATACACTACGGTGTGTGACCCTACCGTTAAATTGGCGGTTTCGAAACTGGAAGCCTCCGTACCATCTACCGTAAAGCTTCCATTCGCAGGCGTACCGCTAAGGGTAATGAGTCCCGCATCCTGGCAGTAAGCCGATGCTAAACCAGTAATGGCAACGACGGGTAAAGCATTAACCGTGACAATAATTGCCGCTCGTGAGCTTTCACAACCATTATCGTTGGTTTGACTTACGTAGTAAGTGGTCATACCTACATTAGACGTTGAAGGGGTGACTGACGTAGAAGGAGTGCCACCACTGGCGGTTGTGTAGTACTTGAGGTTGATACCCGTAGCCGTCAATGGGCTAGCTGGAACACCTTGACAGTAGGCTACATTCTGAACACCGGGGGCGTTAGGTTGCGGGTTAACCGTGATCTGTTGGGAGGCACAGGAACCAGCGGTTACGCAACCACCCTCGCCCCGTACGTAATAAGTCGTCGTTGATGTGGGGCTTACCTGTATGGATGTACCAGTACCAACCGGTGTGCCGCCGCAACTGCCCGTATACCATTTCCAGGCCGTGGCATCGTTCAGGTTTCCACTTTGAATCGACAGCGAAGTACTTGACCCAGCACAAATAGACGTTTGCGTAGCCGAAATGGTAGGTACATTTGGAGCGGTACAAACGTTGGTTCCCGTAGAAACAACGGTCAGTTTAATCGACCAAGTCGTACCAACACTGAAATCCACGGAAGCCAGACCAGTGTAAGGATTGTTCGCAGTATTAGGTCCTAAATCACCCGACCTCGTGACGTTTACACCACTGCTGTTGCTGAACGAAGCAGCCTGATAATCAGGACTCGTACCATCAGAAAAGGAGACAAATCCAGTAGGCTGTTGTTGAGTATTACCACCCGATGCATTAAGTACCGCACGAGTAATCTTGAAACCCGTGGGTATGATTACCTTAAAGGCATCCTGCGGATCGCCTGGAGTTTCAACCCTACCTGAAAAGGTATACTCTCCCGCCTGATTAAGCGTATACGTAGCGGCAGAAACTGCATTGGGAAAATCCGGACCTTCTGAATACTTTGTTTGGGCCAGCAAAGCAGTAGAGGTGATCCAGCTCATCAGGAGCAGGCAAATCCTCAACCCAGTGAAAGAAGTAAATTTTTTAATCATACGGCCTTTTGTTTAAAATTTAACTGTTTGACAATCAGAAAATAAGCAGAGGTATCGAAAAGTAAGCGAAAGGCAAAGAAGCTTTGGGTAGCGTACCATCGTCAGGCCATGCGGCTTCAGGCGTAGGCGTTTGACTACGAAGAAATACAGTACATCTACTAGTGCGGGCAGCCAGCTAAAAAACATGTTTTTAACGATGATTTTTTGTCAGATTTTACAAGTTTGTAAGTATTCCGGCGGCAAATACTTCTAAATAGACAATACTCAAAAAAGTCTCCTTTGAGAATAATTGAAAATGAATTGAAAACTCAGGGAAGCTATTAGCAATCGTTAATTCAAAGTAAAATAAATTAGGCTTCTTCGTAGAAATCACCTGGTTGAGTTCCAGCTAACTTAAGCAATGTCCAATAAAAAAAGGTAAAATGATGTAGATAACTTCTCTGTCGAAGTGAACGACTGATTTTAGTAAGTCAATGCATTATGTTATTTTTTAGATAATTCTCTAAAAATCATTTAATACTTAACCCTTAATGCAGGTTTGAAAAAGAGTATAACTATTATTAACTACAATCCTTTAAACACGTATATTTTTAAAAATACTTAAATAAATAACCTCCTAATCAAAACATTAATTTAATCATTTATACTTATAATTAGTACATACTATGTGACTCTAGTTATTCCCAACAACCTTATATATTTTTGAATTGCTAGTGTTATTTTTGTACCTGGAACTGACGGATTTGATTCAGCCCGTATAACTTCTATAAAACTTAACGGTATAAATTAAACGCCAGGTGGTGCGATACGTAGAGTTGTACAGAGGAAGTGGTTCTGTACTGCTCTGTTAGTGCATGATATTCGAGGATCGTAGTTGTACTCAGCTTAATGTTCTAGTTGTTTAAATAAGTCTATACCTGCAAACCAATTCTACTGATCAAACGATGACAAAGATGAACGTATTTGCTACCCTCTGTTTGCTTCTTGGGCTAGTTCAATTTTCACAGGCTCAAATAACTCTGCAAGAAAACGTCAACGAGTGGGAACGGGCCAAAGCTTATACCAAAGAATACCTGGATGCCATGCCCGAATCGGGTTATAGCCTCAAGCCTACGGCTGAAATCCGCTCGTTTGCCCAGCAAATGCTTCATTTAACGGATGCCAATTACTTATTTAGTTCAGCCGCTACGGGTGAGAAAAGTCCGTATGGGATAGCAGAATTAGAAAAATCAACAACGGATCTATCCAAAGCAAACGTAACCAAACTGGTTCTGGCAAGCTATGATTTTGTGATTGAAGGGATTAAGCAGATGAAACCCGCTCAACTCAATGAAAAGATCAAACTCTTTGACCGATTCGAGATGACGCGGGCTATGGCTTTAGCCAAGGTTTTTGAACACCAAACGCATCACCGGGGGCAAACGACGATCTACCTGCGACTGGCAGGGGTAACGCCACCTCAGGAAAAGCTATTCTAATGCCTCGCCTACCCTACATGAATCCCCCAAAATTGTTGCCTTGACAGCTTTGGGGGATTCATAGCTATCAGCCTTTGTTCTTTTTTTTATGCGGTTTGCTTGGCAGAAAGGTGCTTGGGGGAAATCGTTTGATCTCACATCACTGTATCAATTAGTTCATCTTCTTGCTCAGAAATGCCTGTTCACCGGGACCAGGGATTTTATCCGTTAAATAGCCAAAAGTCGCAGCTGATTAGAGTCATAGTCGCCATCAATGCCTGAAACCGGATTGCCATTACCACGCAGTTGCAACCGGCTTCGAATTAAGTACTAGTTACCTTTTCTGCTTCTCAGAGACGCGATACCCTTGCTTCTCTTTGCTTGGTACCCTAAAAAACATAGGGTGATCGGCGGAGCGTCTTCAAAAAAATAGCATCTTTCGTAGACACTCATTTCGCTTCTACTAACACCCGGTTTACTATGGATCAGCGAATTATTAACCTCTTTGACGAATACACCCACAAGCCCCTAACCCGGCAGGATTTCCTGAGCCGACTGGCCAAACTTACCGGTAGTGTGACGGCGGCCATGGCCGTGTTACCCCTGCTGGAAGTCAACTACGCCCACGCCACGACCATTCCCGAAGATGACCCCGATCTGCTCCTCGAAGATGTTTCGTATCCGGGTGAAGGGACGACCATGAAAGGGTATCTGGCCCAGCCCAAAGCCAGCGGAAAACGCGGTATTGTCCTGGTCATTCACGAAAACCGGGGCCTCAATCCGCACATTCGCGATGTAACCCGTCGCGTGGCGAAAGCCGGATACGTCGCTTTGGCTCCCGATGCTCTTTTCCCGTTTGGAGGTACGCCCAGCAATGAGGACGAGGCTCGCACGCTCATCGGCAAGCTCAATAAGGAGCAAAATCTCCAGAACTTTCTCAAAAGCTTTGCGTACGCCAAAAGCTTGCAGACGGCGAATGGCAAAACGGGTTGCGTTGGTTTTTGCTGGGGCGGAGCCTTGGCGAATCAGCTCGCCATCCACGATGCCACGCTGGATGCCGCCGTTGCTTTTTACGGTCGCCAACCCGAAGCCGCGGATGTCGCTAACATCAAATCGGCCGTGCAATTACATTACGGAGGGCTTGACGAAGGCGTCAACAAGGGCATCCCCGCCTACGAAGAAGCCTTGAAAGCGAATCACATCACCTACGAATTATACGTGTACGAAGGGGCTCAGCACGCCTTCAACAACGATACGGCCCCGACGCGATACAACGAAGCCGCCGCCAAACTGGCCTGGGAGCGTACCCTCACATTTTTCAAGGCCCGTTTAAGTTAGATAGCCGGGTCTGAATCAAGCCACTTCTCTGACGTCTCATCTCTCTTTTTTCATGAACAAACGCTACTTCCTTCTCCCCCTGTTAGCCATCCTTTTACTCGCTTCCAAGCCCGAAAAAACGTATCCGGTGGGGCAGATTAAAACGCCCCAGGGTGAGATTCTTTTCTGGTTGTACGACGAAACGCCCAATCATAAGGCCAGCTTTATCAAACTGGCCAAACAGGGCTACTGGGATTCGTACACCTTCAACCGGGTCATTCCGAATTTCGTAGCTCAGGGCGGTTGCCCCGATACGCCGGAAGGGTTTGCTGGTTCGCCCTATTTACTGAAGCCGGAATTTGTCAAGAGTATCCGCCACGTGTACGGAGCCGTAGGTGCGGGTCGTGACGATAATCCGGGTATGCTTTCGGCGGGTTGTCAGTTTTATATTGTACAAAACAAACAGGGACTGGCCCGACTGGATGACAAGTACACTGTATACGGACAGGTTTTTAAAGGGATGGATGTAGTAGATGCCATTGTAGCCGTCAAACGCGACAGTACTGACACGCCCCTAACGCCCATTACGCTGGATGTAAACGTGATACAGTTGAGTGGCTCGGAGTTGAAGAAGTTAGGGTATGTGGTAAAATAGTTTGAATGATGATAAACATTATCCTCACTAACACAGGCTATTTATTGCTAGTATCATTCCTAGTAGTACACTTGATCAGGTACGAGTGACGACTGATCTGAAGTAGAGCATTCAGAGCCAGTCGTCATTCGTAGTTATTAAACCTTGCTTCGTCAGGACTCCCGTAGGGCTAAAGCTTTCGCTACTAATTCAGGATATTTTTCCTGAAGCTCGGTTCCCGTTACGGGTTCGTTTGCCATTTCGTTTTGCAGGGAATCGTAATGAATCACGTTTGGATATAAGGCAGACATCGCCTCGTCAATTTTACACAATTCTTCATTGTCATGAGTTACACCGTACGCTTCTTCACTTGCTTTCAGTAGTCTTTCAGCCCAGCATTCTCCCAAAACGATTTTATATTTCCCACTTAAACATGAATTAATATCTTTGGTAATAGCTTCGAAAAACGATTTCCCCTGTAGCAGAAGCCAGCAACGGAAATAAATAAACCCATCATCCGACAGATAGTCATCAAAGTTTGCCACGCCATTTTCGTACGCGTATGGTCCGTCCAGAATGAAAGATAACGCTGCAATTTCAGCCGTATACAATTGATTTAGCTTTTCCTGTAGTACTTTCTCAAACAGAATAAGTTTGGGTTTACCGGCTTTTGAAAGTAGCTCAATCAAATTATCTATATGTTCTTCTGCATCATACCCCTGCCAATTCACGTGTTTCCATTTATTCGCCTTTTCGATACTCTGCCAAAAATAAACTTCGGCTTTTTCTTCTTCTGAAACGTCTGCTTTTACTGGAATAGGTTGGGATTCTTCCCAGGCTATATACCCTTTGCTTTGTTTCTGTTTAATCAGTTTTTCAGTCTCCTGTAAACAGATTTCTTCCGTTGGAAACTCCTTTTCGGATACTTTTCCGGCAGAACCAATTTTACCGTAGGTTACTTTCTGAACGTTTTTGTCCACTTCAACTTTCCAGAATTTATCCGAAAGTTCATTCTGATTAATGAAAAACTTAGTCATAGGATTTAGGAATACAGGGGGTAACGGTAAGACAACATGCAATGATAGTTGATTTCTTCACGCTTTTCAGGATGACAGCTTAAACGGAGGCAGAAACACGTTTACGAGGAGTCCCTTACCGACCGAAGTGAACGCTTGCCCGTGGCCTTCCCGCAAGAATCGCCTATCTTGTATCCGACTTTGATTTTTAAACCTATGAAACGCTTTCTCTACCTCGGGGTGGCTCTGCTGACCTTGGGTTCCCTGCGAGCCCAGCAGCCTAATCGTCCGAACGTCATTTTCATTTTCTCGGACGACCACGCCTACCAGGCCATCAGTGCCTACGGGAGCAAACTCGCCCAAACGCCCAACATCGACCGGATCGCCAATGAGGGTGCCCTCTTACTCAACAACGTAGTCACCAATTCCATTTGCGGACCGAGCCGGGCCACCTTGCTCACGGGCAAGTACAGTCACCTGAACGGGTACAAGCTCAACGAACGGAAATTCAACATTAACCAGCCTGTCTTTCCCGAAGAATTACAGAAAAACGGCTACCAGACGGCCTGGATTGGGAAAATGCACCTGGGCAGTCTGCCGCACGGGTTTGATTACCTGGACGTACTGCCCGGTCAGGGACACTATTACAGTCCGGATTTTGTAAACGGTAAGAAAGATACGGTACGGCACGAAGGCAAATACGTGAGCAATGCCATTACCGAGCTTTCGCTCGACTGGCTCAATAAACGGGATGCTTCCAAGCCCTTTTTTCTGGTTGTGGGACACAAGGCTACGCACCGCGAATGGCTGCCCGACATTCAGGATTTGGGAGCGTATGACGACGTGAACTTCCCTCTTCCTGCTTCGTTTTATGATGCCTACGAAGGCCGGGAAGCTGCCGAAAAACAGGACATGACCATCGATAAAACGATGCGTTTGAAGGAAGACCTGAAAGTACACCTGAACTACGACGCGAAGAACCGATTCAATGGCTACAACCGCTTTTCACCCGAGCAGAAAAAGGCTTTCTACGAGTATTACGAAAAGAAAATCAGTAAGGAGTTTGATGAAAAGAAACTGACGGGCAAAGCTCTGGTGGAATGGAAATACCAGCGGTATTTAAAAGATTACCTCGCTACGGCCAAATCCCTGGACCGCAACATTGGCCGATTGCTGGACTACCTGGATCAAAAGGGTCTGACTAAAAATACCGTGGTGATTTATGCGTCCGATCAGGGCTTTTACATGGGGGAACATGGCTGGTTTGACAAACGATTCATTTACGAAGAATCCCTGAAAACGCCCTTCGTCATTCGGTACCCGGGCGTCATCCAACCGGGCAAAAAAGTACCGCAACTGGTGTCGAATATCGACTGGGCTCCTACCCTGCTTGAGCTGACGGGTACGAAGGTTCCTAAAGAAATTCAGGGCCAATCTTTTCTGCCCCTGCTGAAGGACGAAAAACCAGCCTGGCGGACGGCGGCGTATTACCACTACTACGAATTTCCGGAACCGCATCACGTGTACCCGCACTTTGGCGTGCGTACGGAGCGTTATACGCTGGTGCACTTTTACGGCGACATCAATACTTGGGAACTGTATGATTTACAGAAAGATCCCCAGCAATTAAAAAACCTGTACGGTCAGAAAGGTACTGAGAAAATCACCGCTGATCTGAAAGCCCAACTGAAAGAGCTGATGGTTACGTACAAAGACGACGAAGCCCTGAGCCTGCTGCAACAAACCAATCCGTAACGAACCGGAAGCCCCGCTGACAAGGTATCTCCGCGGGGCTTTCTGATTTTTAGTTTTCGAATGAAGAATTTACTCCTTTGGGCATGGATCGGGCTTTTGTTTTCCTGCCAGGAACAAAACAAGACGCAGTCCGACATTGCGGTTTGTAAAGTGCCGACACGGGCGGTGGCTTTGGCGGGGCAACCGACAGATGCTCCCTCAACCACTGCCGATACTACCCGTATGGTACGTATTACCGGTGGCGATTTCCAGATGGGCTCCCATGACTTTGAGGACACGCGACCGGTACACCCGGTGCATGTCAACCCATTTCTGATGGATACGCACGAGGTTACCAATGCCGAATTTGCGGCCTTCGTGAAAGCCACCCAGTATAAAACCATTGCCGAGCGTCCGCTCAATCCCGCGGATTATCCGGGCGTTCCGGCGGACAAACTCGTACCCGGCTCAGCCGTATTTACGCCACCGGCCCAGCCCGTTCCGCTTGAAAATCCGCTGGCCTGGTGGGAGTACGTAGCCGGTGCCAACTGGCAGCATCCGAAAGGTCCCCACTCGAAAGCCGTACCCAACGAACCCGTCGTCCATATCGCCTACGAAGATGCCCTTGCCTACGCTCAGTGGGCGGGCAAACGCCTGCCCACCGAAGCGGAGTGGGAATTTGCCGCTCGCGGCGGACAAACGCAGGCATTGCCTTACTACTGGGGTTCAGAACTCAAACCCGGCGGTCGCTGGGTAGCCAATATTCACCAGGGCCACTTTCCCGATCACAATACGAAAGAAGATGGCTTTGCGGACGTAGCTCCGGTACGCTCGTACCCGGCCAATGCCTACGGCCTGTACGACATGGACGGGAATGTCTGGGAATGGTGTTCCGATTATTACCGTCCGGATTACTACGCATCGAGTCCGAAAGACAACCCGAAAGGTCCTACCGACAGTTACGATCCACAGGAACCGGGGGCGGTCAAACGCGTGCAACGCGGCGGTTCGTTTCTGTGCAGCGATCAGTACTGCATTCGTTACAAAACGGGCAGTCGGGGTAAGGGCGAAGTGACGAGCGGCAGTAATAACCTGGGTTTTCGCTGCGTGAAGGATGTTCGCTAAGTTTGCATTCCTTAAGGTAATCCCCGAAACTGCATGCCCCTGGCTACTACGCAGGTTGCCGCCATGGTAACGCTGTATCACTCCGAATCTACCGTCCTGACGAATGTTGATTCGTACCTCGATCAGGTGGGGAAGCTTTACGTCATTGACAATTCCGAACAACCAGACGAACGTCTACGAGAGGCTTTGCAGCTACGCTCGCCTCGTTTGCAATACCTTGCTCCACGTGGCAATGAAGGACTGGGCGTTGCCTTGAACCGGGCCGCTGAACAGGCGTTGGCCGACGGTTTCTCGCATTTGTTGATGATGGATGACGACTCCTCCCTTCCCGCCGGAGCCGTCGAGCAGTTGTACCAAACGGCCGTTTCCAGACCAGAAGCAGGCATTGTTTCGGCGGTGATGGTCGATCAGTCGGCACTCCAAACGGATCGATCGACGAAACCTCCTACCATCAATCCGGTCCTGACGGCTATTACGGCTGGTAGTTTGCTGAATCTGGCCGCATATCAGGTAGCCGGGCCTTTTCAGGAAGATTTATTCATCGATTGGGTGGATCTGGAGTACAGCTTTCGCCTGAAACGACACGGATTCCCGATTCTGGCCGATGGCCACGTCCGACTGTTGCACCGCATTGGCATTAAGAAAAAGATACGGCTGTTGGGGTTTATTCCCTATCAGTGGCGGTCGCATAATCCCGTCCGGCTGTACTACAAATTCCGGAACAGTTTATACCTGCTCCGGCGGGATCAGGATGTGATTCCGGCCCGGTTTAAACGCCGTTTTCACAAGGAACTCCGCCGCAATGTGTATCAGATTTTACTGGCCGAGCCCAACAAGAAACGGTTTTTCTCCCTCATCCGGAAAGCCATAATAGATGCCCGGGCTGGAAAGCTCGGCAAGCTGGAGGAGTAAGGTATACGGATGGTCAAAGGCTAGAATTTTACCCGCTGCCCGGACGTTTCATCCTCCGAAAGTAAATGTCCGCAAACGAACAAACACTGTTCATTTGCGGACATTTACTTTATTTAATATACTGATTATCAATATAATTTAAATTACAAGTTCCGAATGGCATGGCTTTCTACAAAGCACTTTTGCTCCTTTCATCTCGTCTGCCTATGCTGCGTAACTACCTGAAAATCGCCGTTCGTAACCTCTTTAAAAATCCGGGGTACAGCTTCATCAATATCATGGGACTGGCCGTAGGAATGGCCGCCAGCATGCTCATCATGCTCTGGATTCTGGATGAGTTTAGTTACGATACATTTCATACGAAAAAAGACCGGATTTACCGCGTCATGCGGAATTTCAGGGAGTCGGAAACTAATACCTGGACTTCTTCTTCGCAGGGGGGCTTACTGGGCGATTACCTCCGCAAGAACATTCCGGAGATGAAAAACGTCACCATGACTGGCTGGGAATCGCCGATGGCACTGGCCTACCAGGACAAGGTGATGAAGAAAACCACGATGACGGTGGAGCCGGATTTTTTCCGCATCTTTTCCTTTGAACCCGTTAAAGGTTCACTCCAGACAGCCTTCAAAAATCCTAATTCCATTGTCTTAACGGAATCAACGGCCAAAGCTCTTTTTGGCGACGAAGATCCAATTAATAAAGTAATTCGCTACTACGGTCAGGTGGACCTGAAAGTCACCGCCGTACTGAAAGATTATCCGAAAAACTCGCGATTTGCTTTTGAGGCTTTAATCCCCATAAAGCTCTACGATGCTCTGGGCTGGAGTTCGTACGGCTGGAGTAACAACAACTTTCAGTTGTACGTCGAGCTGGACCCCAATGCGAATCTGGAGGCGGTTAATGCGAAGATTCGAAACATTTATGCCCAACAGGATAAAGGCTCCAGCAACGGTGATATTTTTCTGCACGCCCTGACCCGTTCCCGTCTGCACAGCCGCTTCGAAAACGGTGTATCCGTGGGTGGTCGCATCGAAAACGTTCAGTTGTTTGGGATCATCGCCGGATTTGTACTGCTCATTGCCTGTATCAATTTCATGAACCTGAGTACGGCCCGTAGTGAAAAGCGGGCCCGCGAAGTAGGCATCCGCAAGACTTCTGGAGCCATGCGAAGCGGCCTGATTGGACAGTTTCTGGGCGAATCGTTGTTGCTGGCACTCCTGGGATTTCTTCTGGCCATTGGTCTGGTGGAAGTAAGCCTTCCCTGGTTTAACGAGCTGGTTGAAAAACAGTTATCCATTGACTTTTTGCACCCCTTGTACTGGCTGGCGGCTCTGTCGATCGTAGCTCTTACGGGCATTCTGGCGGGCAGTTATCCGGCGTTTTACCTGTCGTCTTTCAATCCGGTTACCGTACTTAAAGGCACCATGCAAACGGGTCGGGCGGCTTCGCTTCCGCGTAAGGTACTGGTCATTCTGCAATTCTCTTTCTCCATTGCTCTCATTATCAGCACCATTCTGGTGTACCAGCAGATTCAGCACGCCAAAAACCAGCCTCTGGGTTACGATCAGGAAAACCTGATGTATTTCGCCATGGAAGGCGATGCCTCGAATCACTGGCAGGCCTTGCGGAGTGAAATCATGGCCACAGGACTGGCCGAAAACGCCTATGCTTCCAGTTCAGTACCCGCAGCAGAAGGCGGTTCCAACGGCTGGGGCTTCAACTGGCGGGGCCGCAAACCCGAACAGTACAATCAGGTCTTCGAGTTTATGCGGGTCAGCTATGATTTCGTCAAAACGTCGGGCGTACAGGTATTGGCGGGTCGCGATTTCTCACCGGCTTTTCCCGGTGATACATCCCGGGCCGTCATTCTGAACGAATCGGCGGTGAAAGTCTTGGGATTCAGGAATCCACTGGGCGAAACCATCAGTCGCGGCGAACCGAACGAACCCTACGCTGAAAAATATACGGTCGTGGGCGTTGTCAAAAATTTCGCGTACGGTTCGCCCTACGAAACGATGTCACCCATGATGATCAATGTATCCGTCAATGGCGGTAACCTGAGTTATATGGTCGTCCGGCTACGCGGGGCTAGCTCGGTCGGTATTGAAAAAATCCAGAGCATTTACCAGAAATACGCCCGCAACGTTCCCTTCGATTACCACTTCATCGATTCTGACTTCGAGAAACGCTTTCAGGCCGAACGCCTGCTGGGAAGTCTGGCTTTCGTCTTTGGCAGCCTGGCGGTTTTTATCTCCTGCCTGGGCCTGTTCGGACTGGCTTCGTTCATGGCTGAGCAACGACGTAAGGAAATTGGCGTACGCAAAGTACTGGGAGCCAGCGTACTGAACCTCTGGGGTTTACTTTCCAAAGATTTCGTCGTACTGGTCGGTTTGTCCTTCCTCATTGCTTCACCCCTGGCGTACTATTTCATGAGCGACTGGCTCAACAAGTACGCATCCGCATTGAGATTGGCTGGCTGGTCTTTGCCGTTTCGGGTTGTATCGCATTGGGCATTACACTGCTCACGGTTAGTTACCAGGCCATTCGGGCGGCTTCGGCCAATCCGGTTAAAAGTTTAAAAACCGAGTAATCGCGTTTACTTCAACTTCCGACTATTATGCTCCGTAACTACATCAAAATTGCTCTGCGAAACCTGCTGCGAAACAAAGGGTTCTCCATCATCAACATTCTGGGCCTGAGCATTGGGCTGGCCTGCTGTATGCTGATTATTCTGTACACCAAAGATGAGGTGAGTTTCGACGCCTTCCAGGCTCGTAAGGATCAGCTGTATCGGGTGACCTGTACCATTCAGGATATGAACGGGGAGAAGCAGAAGCTAGGAATTGCAGCCCTAACACAGGGACCTTCGTTTAAAGAGGACATTCCGGAAGTACTGGAATTTTCGCGGGTACAGGATCGGAATATGTTCGTGCGTTCGGGCCGTGAGGTTTTCACTGAAAAAGCCGTTTGGGCCGACAAAAACTTTTTTACGCTGTTCTCTTTTCCATTGGTCGCGGGCAATGCGAAAACGGTACTCTCGGATATTCATTCGCTGGTTTTGACGGAAGAAATGGCCGAAAAATATTTCGGTACTACGCAGGCTCTGGGCAAAAAGCTGGAATTCGAAATCAATAATAAGTTCGAAACTTTCGTCGTATCGGGCATTGCCAAAAATGCTCCGCAGAACTCGACCATTCAGTTTAAAATGCTCTTGCCCTTTGCGTACCAGGAGGCTCACGAAAAAGACGACAACTGGCTCTGGCTTTCGTTCCCAACCTACCTGCTACTGCATCCTTCGGCTAATGTAGCCACGGTTGAGAAGAAGATGAATCAGGTATACCTCACCCGTTCAAAGGAGCAACGGGCGGAGGCGAGCAAGCACGGCTTCAAGGACCATTTTAACTGGGGGTTACAGCCGTTCCTGCAAATGCACCTGGCTACCGATACCCAGTACACGCCGCAGGCTAGTAATCCCATGTATTCGTACATTCTGCTGGGCATTGCTCTCTTTGTATTGCTAATTGCCTGCATCAATTTCGTGAATCTGACCGTGGCTCAATCCTTACGTCGAAGCCGGGAAATCGGTATTCGAAAAGTAGTGGGTGGTCAGCGAAGTCAGTTGATTGGGCAGTTCCTGGGTGAATCGTTCATTCTGTGTTTTCTGGCCTTTACGCTGGCTATTTTGCTGGCCGAAGCGAGTCTGCCGTTCTTCAACGAGCTGGCTAATAAGGAATTAAGCCTGACTTATCTGCTGGATTATCAGCTAGTCCTGGGTGTAGTGGGCTTGTTCTTGGTTACGGGTTTTGCGGCTGGCTTCTATCCGGCTTTGGTTTTATCGGGCTTTGATCCGCTGCAAACGCTGTACAACCGCTTCCGGTTTTCGGGTAAAAACTATCTGTCCAAGGGGCTCGTCGTCTTGCAGTTTTCACTGGCGACCTTCCTGATTATTACAACGCTGTTCATTTATGCCCAGTTTAATTACCTGACGAACAAGGATCTGGGTTATAATGACAAGAACCTGCTGTCCGTTACGGTCGGCTGGAATGGGACGGATAGTCCTACGTCCACCCGTCAGCAAACCTTTGAACATGAGCTAAGTCATGCTCCGGGCGTACAACAGGTAGCACCCGTCATGGATGGCTCCTGGACAACCACGGCAAAAGCCAACGGGGTTGAGCTGGATGTGAAATACGAGCACGTGGACGAACACTTTTTACCGGCCATGCAGATACCGATGGTTGAGGGTCGAAATTTCTCCGCGGCCTACCCCGCCGATTCTACGCACTCGGTGCTCGTCAATGAAGCCTTTGTCAAAAAAGTGGGCTGGAAAGGTTCAGTCCTCGGTAAAACCGTCGATTTTTTAAACGGCAATGACACTAAACTGACAATTGTAGGCGTCGTAAAAGACTATCATTTCAATTCGCTTAAAGCCAAAATCAGTCCGCAATTGTTCAGTTCGAATCCACACCTGCCCTTTGGCCGTTTTCTGATTCGGGTACAGCCCGACAAACTCCCCCGGGCCATCCAGTCGATCGAGGCTACGTACCGCAAAATGGTTCCGTACCGTCCTTTTTCGTATGATTTTATGGATGAGCTGAATTATAAGAATTACGAAGCCGAAGCCAAGTGGAAGCAGATTATCACGTTCGGAGCGATACTGACCATTTTTATTTCCTGCATCGGCCTGTTCGGTCTGGCGAGTTTATCCATGCAACAGCGGACCAAGGAAATCGGCATCCGGAAAGTACTGGGAGCTTCCGTACTACAACTTTCGAATCTGCTGGCGAAAAACTTCCTGACCCTGGTACTGATCGCTTTTGTGGTAGCCATTCCGGCGGCCTGGTACGTGACCCAACGCTGGCTGGAAAACTTCGCGTACCGCATTGACATTACCTGGCAAACCTTCGCCGTAGCTGCCCTGCTGACGAGTGGTATTGCCCTGGTTACGGTGAGTTTCAATACCATTCGTACGGCCCTGGCTAATCCGATAAAATCTTTAAAATCAGAGTAAATCGTTTCTAAACGCTGTTTGACGTTTTATAAATACAGCCATGCAAAAAGTTCTGATTCTGGCAGCTATGCTCTTTAGTATACCTGCGTTAGCCCAGCAATCCATTCATTCATCGATTCACGACGATGGTAAGAAGTTGCACATCGACATTCACGGGACGGTGAATGGAAAAGCGTTTGATTTCGAGAATTCGTACGATGTGAGTCAAATGAGCAAAGAGGAGCGAAAAGAGCTGATCAATCAGGCGTATCGCTCCGTTGGCTTACAGCCGCCCAAACCACCGACACCTCCCTCGGCTCCGAGTGCTCCTTCCTCGCCGAATACGCCACCGACTCCACCCAGTCCGGCCTTGACACCTGTTCCACCTACACCCCCTAGTCCACCGACTCCCGCAGAATCACAGTACCGGATTCCTAAAGATGCCTCGCTTACCATTGATGAGACTGACGAAATGATGTCGATCAAACTTGAACGTACGCATAACGGCAAGCGAAACGTGCTGCAAAAGTCCTATAACATCAAAGGCAAAAGCGAAGCTGAAAAGCGTGAGCTAGTCGAAGCTGCAACGAAGGAGTTTGAAAAACAATAAATTTGAGCGTATGAATGGCCCCGACCTGCTAACTTGGCAGGCCGGGGTTTTTGTTTTATTGTCCTTGGTTGGCTATTTACCTTTCAACGTATGGCCTCGTTATTCACCTAGACTAGATTTGGTCCCGTTAGCATGGCTGTTCGATAGCCCCGTGAGCCTCTCCACGCCTGACGACAGCCCGCTTTAGGCCACCGCATTGC
>NZ_NMPS01000007.1:0-27555 GCF_002261125.1 Siphonobacter sp. BAB-5385
AACGGAAAACTCAAAACGGAAAACTCAAAACGGCTGCGGCCACCGCTCAAAACCCTAATACCTTTCCACTTTCCATTCCGCAATACCTCCTTCGAAGCGGATATTGATTTTTTTCTTGGCACCCGCATAGCCGGGCGTTTCGTAAGCATCACCCTGACGCGTAAATCCGTTGAAATCTTTTTCCGTTAACGCTCCCCGGGTGGTGATTCGACAACCCACGGATTGCGGTACCTTGATTTTTACACTCGCCACACCCGCATTTACTTCCACGTCCGTTTGGTCGGTTTTATCACCCAATTTCAGATCCATTTCGGCGGCTCCGGTGTGCAGACTTACCTTGCTGACTTTGAAAGGCGTCAGGTCAAAATCGGCTTTGCCCGCCCCTACTTTCATGTCCAGATTCCAGAGCGGTTGTGGATTAAGGCGTACGGCAACATTGTTGTGTGAGTGCTCTTCGTCCCAGTTCCACTTCTTACGCCCCTTCATGCTTAGTACTACTTCGCTGGCTCCGTTCACACTCGTACTTTTCAGCGACAGATTGCCCATATCCAGATCACCATCGGCCTCTACCAACTGTTTATCCGTAGTACCCATCGTAAACTCCGCCGCTCCGCCTTCGAGCTGAAAACTAGCTGCATTAACACTATCGGTCATGGGTTCGGCCAGGTATTGCTTACCGCCACTCCGTTCTGAATCGCGGTTTTCGTACGATTCTTCTGATTCATCGTCGTCCCAGCTTCCATTCCAGTGAATATTGTCACGTACCCGGTCCCGTACTTTCGTAGCAATGAACAAGGGAACGCAGATGGCCAGTAAAATCAGGGTCACTACCGTGACGTTGCGGTTCGATTTACCCCAGATCATGTTTACACCCAGTACCACAAACAAGAGGGGCCAGAGCCGCAGGAGTTCACCGAAATGGAAGTCAAACCAGCCCAGATTTCGTCCCAGGAACAAAATTCCCAGTAGTACGAAAAATCCGCCGAGTAATAGATTTTTAGCATTCATAGCATGAAGGCCCGTAAGCGGTGCCCGTTAAAGAGAGATGACAGCAATAGCGTAGTTGAAGGAAAAACGTTATCAGGCAAAGGGTTCAGCGGGTGGCTGAGGCGGCTGCGGGGGTTGCGGTGCAGCGGGATCGGCTGGAAAGGACCCCGTAGTGTGCGGCGGGTCATAAGGCGGTTCTTCTTTTTTCCGAACCAATAGCCAGATACCCAGTACAATTAACGCTACGGGCCAGTATCGCCGTACCGAATGCCAGTCAATGTAAAACCACCCCAGTTCCTCGGCCAGTTTGATAATGCCATAGACGATGAAAGCCAGGCCTATGATTACGCGAGAAGGTGTCATGTGTGTGTTTGGTTATGGGTGAGTGCAACGCTGGTATCAGGCAATTCTTTCCTTAATCTGATCTTTGAAAATTACTGCCAGCCCAACGACGATTAATGACAGAGGCCAGGCTTTATCCCAGTCGAACCAGGTAAACTCGTCCAGTAAAAACAGGGAGCCAAACAAAATTGCGGCAATACCCCAGGCTTTCGAATTATGCGTACGGGGCTGCGGTGAATTCGTATCCACCTCTACGGCATACGCTCCTTCTACTCGTTTGGGAAGGGCAATCCATAAGATAATATAGGCAATGACGAAAGGAGCATGCGTGAAAATGGCACCCAGTACAAACAGCACCCGTACCAGAGCTACATCAACATTTAAGTAAGCAGCCAGACCGGCGGCTACGCCACCAATCATTTTATGCGAAGGAATGCGTTCTAAACGGTTCATGACTTTATATCCTTAGTATTGAATGATAAACGTTGAAAAAGCGGTTCATTGTTCGCTTTGTTGATTCAAAGGTGGCAATTGAATTGGTTCAACGGAAGTCAATCGGGCCGGATGGTTTCTTTCCGTGGATCAACGGACTATTTTATGGATAGAACTTGGTTATACACAGTACCTATTACTTTTTACAGAAAATCTTTGCCTTTTTTTACCCCTCTTGGCTAAAACAGGTATTTCTACGTAAAGAAAAGCCATCCCGCTGTATCACTTTTGTGAGATCAACCTTCTGCCTTTTCAAATTCTCGCTTGTGTATATAAAAGTCATGCATTACTCATGACGAATACTCCCTCTGGCGTTGCCGGTTTAGAGTAAGACTATTTCCGATTCAAATAGCTATCCAACTCACAAACACGAACCCATCCAGCCGGATGGGTTTATTTTTTGGTAAAGTTCGTACATCCTTCCATTCTGGGCTGGCCGTCTTTTTTTAACCAAAAGGCCATTGAACCTTTCTGTTATGCCCTATACTGCTCTCATCACCGGAGCCAACTCCGGCCTTGGCTTAGCCACGGCCCAGGCCCTGGCTCGACAAAATTTTGATCTGATTTTTCTGGTACGCTCCCGCGAAAAGGGCGAATGGGCCCGCCAGCAAGTGCTGCAACAGTCTCCACAGGCTCGTATCGAGTTGTTCTTTGCGGACCTGACTAATCTGGCCGCCCTGCGTCAGGCCGCTGAGGCCATTCAGAAACGTTACGACCGCATTGACCGGCTGATCAACAATGCCGGTTACGCTCCCGCTTCCATCGAGTATACACCCGAAGGTTACGAAAGAAGCTTCATCGCCAATCACCTGGGTCACTTTGTACTCACCTTTGAATTGTTCGACTTACTACGAGCCAGCGGTGAAGCCCGCATCATCAATGTTTCTTCAGCAGCCCACGCTTTGGGAAAGGCCCGTCGTTTTTTTGTGAAGAACAATACCGCTCTGAACATCTGGACTACCTATGGCGATGGGAAGCTGGCCAATATTCTATTTACCCAGGAACTGGCCCGGCGGCTGGAGGGTCAGCCCATTACGGCCTACGCCCTTCACCCTGGCGTTGTGAATTCGCAGTTTGGGCAAAATTTTCTGGGTAGCTGGAAAGTCGGCTTTGGTTTGCTACGCCCGTTCATGATCACACCGGAAGAAGGGGCCCGCACGGCGGTGTATCTGTCAACGGCATCTGTACCCGAGTCGTACAATGGTAAATACTTTAGTAAATCACGGCCCACACGTATCCTCAGTACCGACGCCAACGCCTACAATGGGCAGTTGTTATGGAAACTGAGCGAACAGGCCGCTGGTATCCGCTGGCTGTCCTGATCCCCGTTCCGGGCGGGCTCATAAGGCTTCTACGTACATTCGTCGCATTCCTTTTCCAGGATTGCTCCTTAGCCCGTACTTTAGTTTAACCTTTCAGCCAGTCCTACTGGCTCATCGAAGGGAACCACTACTCTGACTAACGAAACGATATGAGTGATTCCCATACTGCTTTCACAGTATTGCGAGCTTATTTAGTGGATAAAACTGAATTTTCGGAAGAAGACCTGGCGACCATTTTCAGTTATTTCCGGTTAAAAAAGGCCAGCCGTTACGAATTTTTGCTAACCTCAGGTGAGGTATGCCGAAATCTGTATTTTGTAAGTCGGGGTAGCTTTCGTTTGTTTTATACGCAGCCCGACGGAGCCGAAGCAACGCGGTATTTTGCTTTAGAAAACACCTTCGGAACGGCTCTGCAAAGTTTTTTGACGCAGGAACCTTCTCTGGAAACGAACCAGGTACTGGAAAACTCGGATCTTCTGGTGATTAGTTACGAAGATTTTTATCACCTGCACGCCACTTTACCCGGTTGGGATGCGGTGTACCGTTACATTCTCGAAACGGCCTATATCATTAGTACCCGACGCTTTGAAACCTTCCTGTGCATGGATGCAGCCGATCGCTATCGCTGGTTGCTACGCATGCACCCCTCCTTCATCGAACGATTTTCTAACAAACACGTGGCCTCCTACCTCGGGCTTTCTCAGGAAACGCTAAGCCGCCTCAAATCACGTATTGGTCGTAGCCCTCAACTCAACTGACGCTGCAGATGTCGCAGAGCCATCGTGCGGTAAGGCTCCAGATCCAGGATCGGCCGGGTTCGTTGCGGAGCTTCGTCGTCCCATTCTTTCACTTTCAGGCTCAGGTAGAAGTACGGATTTTTTTCGTAAGCTTTGGCCTCCCGTTCGGGCATAATGCCCCCCTGCGTGTACAACTGATGCAGGCGATGTTCGTCCAGCTGGCGTACGCGTTCCGGAAATTTCCAGCACAAATAGCGTTCGGCCTCGGTATGCATTACTACCACCTGGGCTACTTTTTCTGAAAACCATTGGCTCGCAGGTACTCGGAGCCAATTCGACCGTAAGCTGGCTGGTAATGATCCGAAGCCAGCAACTGGCCAATGTCGTGAAAAAAGGCCGCTAGTACTACTTCATCGTCGTAGCCTTCTTCTTCAGCCAGTTGAGCCGTCTGAATGGAATGTTCCAGCAAACATTCGTCGGCATGTTCATACGATTGGTACAGGCCTAGCAGAGCATCAACGGTTGCCTGCATTTCAAAATTTTTCATCGGACCAGAGGAGTTAAGCTATCTTTTATCAGGCGTAGCGGCTTATCCAAATACACAAAAAGCGGCAGTACAAGGTTCTGCCGCTTTTCTTCAATCGTTTCATTCACTTAACCATTAATACGTTTCGGGCTGGATAAATCGCTCTTGTCTGGAACAAACTTACACCGCCAGCATTACGTCAGTTTTAAGTAGCCGTGAACAAATTGATAGCTTTCCATTCATTAAGCTCTACTTGTACCCTGAGGCCTGAACCCGTTTGTCCATTCGGGACAACCCTATGCTGAAAATAGTTTTATCCCGAATGATCTCTGGCTTACACTTTTTCAACGAAAAAATAGACGATTAAAATCACACTATCGTCCTCAACCAAATTAGACGCTTTGTGCGGGATTCGGCCATCAAAAAACAGGGAATCGCCTTCTTTTAACACGTGCGTTTCTTCGCCAATCACACACTCTATTTCTCCTTTGATAACGTATTTAAATTCGTACGCATCGCTCGTAGTAGTCGTACTTTGCCGGGCCTGGGGTTTTACCTCCGCCAGTACGATATCGACGGCCAAAGCTGCGATCGTTTTTGTTAGAATGCGACGATAGGTAAAATCCGGAGCATCCTCTTTGTAGAAGGTCTGATACTCCTCTTTACGTCGGACAGAAAGCTTTCCGTTTCCTGAACCCTGTACCAATTCTTCAAAAAATACGTTCAAATCTATTCCCAGCGAACGAATCAAATTGATTAATACGAGCAGAGAAGGAATCGTACGATTGTTCTCAATTTGGGAAATTAATGCCTTACTTACCTGAGCCCGATTCGCAAGTTCCTGTAAAGTAATACCCTGACTTTTCCGCTTTCCTTTAAGTTGGCTACTGATTTGAATTAAAATCTCTTCGTTCATGCGGTTGACAACACTTCAAAGCGAGCAGCGTTGTTTTGGTTATTGATAATTTAAAAAATTGAGGATTTTTTGAGCTTTCTGGCAAAATAAATGGCGGATATTACCAGTAAAAGCCCTGCAATTAGCGGAAGAAGGTAGGTAATGCTGAGATAAAACTTTAGCCAGGAAATATCCGTATGACCGAAGTTTTTAATTATTAAAATGCCCACGCTTCCCAGATAACCAGCGAAATCAGCCGAATAAAAGAGAAAGCCTACATTCGCTTTTTCACCACGAATGGCAATGAGGCGTTCAAAAAGCATTCCATTAAAGGGAACGTATACCAGATAAATACCTAGTCCTACGCCAATCATCCATTCCAGCGGCTGAATTCGCCCCTGAAGGTATAACCAGGAAGCAAGCGGAATCAGAATTATACCTAAAGCGATAAAGACCAGATTGGCCCAAAATGCCTTTCGATTGCTGGAAATGATAAACAAAACACCCACCAGTAACGTCACAATTACCCCTACCCAACTTTCGGTTACGGAAAAAATACGGGGCGTGCGGATGCCCAGTTCCTGCCAGATTTCGACGGCAAAATTGTCGCGGATATCCCGCAGCATGGAGATAATAACGTAGATCAGGATCAGTGAAACCAGACCCGGAGCCAGTGCTTTGAAAAAACGTCGCCGGTCCTCAGCAGTCATGGGCAGGCGGGGCTTTCGGGCGGCAATGTCGGCTGCTGTAGGGGGCGGAGCAACCTGTAACATCCAGACAAAGAGGAGCAACAGAGGCGAAAAAGCCAACCCTACTACCGCGGGCATCCAGTACTCGGATACCCCCCAGTTGAGCACCCAAACGCCCACGGATTTTACTACACCGGAGGCAACAATAAAACTTAAACAGAGGCCTGCTCCAAGCAGATCGGTCAGTCGGCGGCCTTCCAGAAAGCCAAAGACCAGTCCGTATACCAATCCCAACGCGAGACCGTTAAAAAACAGTAAAAACCAGTTGTACGGAGGGGGTAGCAAGCCAAATAGGACGAGAGCTAGTTCGGCCACTCCGATTACCAGCAGAATTCGGAGCGATCGCTGCTCCGGGCGGGTTTCGGAGATGATTTTTATACCAATCCCTTTGGCGGCGGCGTAACCCAGAATTTGAGTAACGACGAGGATGATTTTATAATCAATCCCTGCCAGTTGCATCGATTCGAAAGTGCCTGCGGTAAATGGTTTCCGAAAAGCAAACATGCAGAAGTACGTACCAAAAGCACCAATGGTTAACCAAAGGGTTAATAAAAAAGGATTGGTAATTTTTAATGGCACTGTGAAAAAATCTCTAATACCCATAAATCAATCCCCATCATTAGCGAACATAGCTTCGCACTATTGTTTCAGTATAACTAAAACAATTTAAGTAAAACTGAATATTAAGGTGTTCGTTGGGACTTAAATAATTCCGGCGGGGTAATGGAGCAGGACTTTTATAGCTCTTTTTCAAAGCTAATTAACTTAACTCAATAATAAATCAACTTGTTTTTTAAAACAGATCAATTTATTCATGAAAACTGGTTTCATTTTATCCATAAAATCAGTTCTACGCGAGAAAATTCTGTTCAAATGCCTGACCAGATAGCGTATATTTCCAATGAGTAGTTTTAGAAGACTACCTTTATTTCGAGAAACGGATGGCTTCCACAGGTCGCATTCGGGTAATAATGAAGGTAGGTAACAGCAGTACGAGGGTGACCAGGCCGAGTACAGCCAGGTTGAGAGCCAGCACTACGCCCCAATTCATTTCAATGGGGACGTAACTCATGTAGTAGTTTTCCGGGTCAAGGGGGAAGAGACGGTAACGTTGCTGAATCAGACACAAGCCGATACCCAAGCCATTTCCAATCAGAAGACCTTTCAGAATCATCGAGATTCCCTGCCACAGAAAAACCTTGCGAATCTGCCAGCTAGGGCTACCCAGGGCTTTTAGCAAGCCAATCATGGGAATCCGCTCCATGATGAGGACCAACAGTACCGATACCATATTAAAGCTGGCCACGAAAAGAATCAGGGTCAGAAATACACTGAGGTTACGATCCAGCAGGCTCAGCCAGTCGAACAGGGGCCGGTATTCATCGACTACACTCCGCAGATCCTGTTCGGGTTCGAGTAACCTGGCAATTTGGGCTTCCGCCGTCGGTAACTGCGTAAAATCCTTTACAAACACTTCATACCCCCCTACCGTATCGGGCCCCCAGCGATTGAGCTTCTGTACCAGACGTATGTCACCCAGAATGAGTTGTTTATCCAATTCCTCCAGCCCCGTTTCATAGATTCCCGTAACCGTAAGTTTACGGGGCCGGGGCGGATTTTGAAGGAAATAAATGATTACGCCATCACCGGGTTTGAGTTGTAACTGTTTGGCAATCGTCCGGCTGATCATCACCTGTTTCGAATCAGAAGTATCTTTCTGAAATGCAGGCAAGGCACCTTCCACCAGATTCTGCCGAAAAACATTCCAGTCATAATCAGACCCTACACCTTTAAACAGTACCCCCTGAAGATCATCCGGCGTTTTCAGTATCCCCGCTTTGTGAGCCACCATTTGCAGGTGGCGTACGGCCGACAGGCTTTTGTACTGTTCACTGATCCGGGAGTTACGGGGCATAGCCATTTCTTCGTACGACTGATTTAGCGTATACCGGGTAACTTTCAGGTGAGCCGACAGACTAAAGAGTTTTTCCTGAATGGTGCCTTTAAAACCAAACAGTACCGCAAAAGCCAGAATCATCACCGCCAGCCCAATCGCGATACTGGCAATGCCAATACGGGTTACCGTCGCCGAAAACAAGCGTTGTTCGGTACGGCGGCGTAAACGGGCAGCGAGAAAACGTGGAAAGTTCAACGAAAAATAGTATTAGTTACCGGATGCCTATCCGGGTTTGTTCAAAACCAATGAAAACCGGTTTACGATTCTGATTTGATCGTTTTTCCCTTTTTTCCTAATTACAAAAGTAGCGGTTCCCGTGCTTTTCCAAAGTTAGCGTTGGTTTTTCCGCTCTTTCCCCCGAAATTTGCACATGGTTTCTTTCCGTACCCCCTGTTTACTGGCTCTTTTCCTGCTTGTGGTCGCCTGTTCGCGGCCCGTTTTACACGCCCAGTCTGCTTCCAAGGTGACGCTCGGCATCGAGCGAACGAACGAGTACCTGCCCTTGCTGAAAGGAAAAAAGGTAGGACTGGTGGTCAATCATACGTCCATATTTCCTGATCAAACGCATCTGGCTGATTCTTTACTGAATCTGGGCGTACAGATTAAGACCATTTTTGGTCCCGAACACGGCTTTCGCGGCAAGGCCGATGCGGGCGAGCACGTCTCGAGCGGCGTAGACCAGAAAACCGGCTTACCCGTCGTATCCCTCTATGGCTCGAATAAGAAACCCACACCCGAGCAAATCAAAGATCTCGATATTCTTCTGTTTGACATTCAGGATGTAGGAGCCCGTTTTTATACGTATACGTCTACCATGCACTATATCATGGAAGCGGCGGCGGAACAGGGCAAAACGGTACTGATTCTGGACCGGCCGAATCCCAACGGTCACGTAGTGGATGGCCCCGTGCTGGACCGCAAGTTTGCTTCTTTCGTCGGACTTAATCCCGTACCTATTTCCCACGGTTGCACAGTGGCTGAACTGGCCGAGATGATCAATCAGGAAGGCTGGCTGAAAAACGGCGTAAAATGCAAGCTCGTGACGGTTCTCTGTCAGAATTACACCCATCAAACGCCCTATCCCCTACCCATCGCTCCATCGCCGAATTTGCCCAACCAGCAAAGTATTCTGCTCTACCCTTCCATCTGTTTGTTCGAGGGTACGGAGATCAGTTTAGGTCGGGGGACGGATACGCAATTTCAGGTCATTGGCGGTCCTTCGCCAAAATATGGTACGTACGAATTCACCCCGGTAGATAAACCCGGAGCCATGAACCCACCCAACGAAGGTGTACGTTGCTACGGCCTGGATCTGCGGAAAGTAGATGCCTGGAAAGAAGGGTTTACGCTGAAATACGTACTGGACTTTTATGCGAAAGCTCCGGATAAAAGTAAATTCATCAACCGTCCGAAAGCCTTCGATCAACTGGCGGGTACCGACCAGTTGCGGAAACAAATGGAAGCGGGCCTGAGCGAATCCGACATTCGGAAGAGCTGGGAGCCCGCTTTGAGTCAATACAAAACCCTTCGAAAAAAGTACTTACGATACCCTTGATAGTCGTTTGAGGAAGGTTTAAGGTTCAATGTTTGATAGGGTTTGAAGTTTGAGCTAAACTTTAAACATCAAACCTGAAACTTCCGACCTACAAACCTCCCTCATACGCAGAACTCTTTTTTTATCGATTCCTTACTGACCAATTGTCGGTACACACATGACTGAAAAAATTCTTATTCTCGATTTTGGCTCGCAGTATACGCAGCTCATCGCCCGCCGGGTTCGCGAGTTAAATGTGTATTGCGAAATTCATCCGTATAATCATTTTCCTGAACTCGACGCTTCCGTGAAGGGTGTCATCCTTTCCGGTAGTCCCTGTTCAGTACGCGACGCCGATTCGCCGCACCCGGATTTGACGCAATTCCGGGGTCAGTTGCCTCTGCTGGGGGTTTGCTACGGAGCCCAGCTGCTGGCCCAAACCTCAGGTGGCGAAGTAGCCCCTTCTAAAATCCGGGAATACGGACGGGCCATGCTGCATTCGGATGATGCCAACCGTTCCGTACTATTGCAAAACCTGACGCCTGAATCGCAGGTATGGATGTCTCACGGGGATACCATCGTATCGATTCCTGACAACTTTACCATCATTGGCTCCACGGAAACCGTACGTGTAGCCGCTTTTAAAATTGAAGGTGAAGAAACGTACGGCATTCAGTTTCACCCCGAGGTAACGCACTCGCTGGAAGGTAAAGAAGTCCTGAAAAACTTCCTGGTGGACATCTGCGGTTGCAAGCAGGAATGGACGCCCGCCAACTTCGTAGATGAAGTAGTTGAGCAATTGAAGGAAAAACTGGGCGATGACAAGGTAGTTATGGCTCTTTCCGGTGGGGTCGATTCTACAGTAGCCGCCATGCTGATTCACCGGGCCATCGGACCGAACCTGTACTGTATCTTCGTAGACAACGGGCTATTGCGGAAAGACGAATTCGAGCAGGTACTGCACTCCTACCAGGATATGGGCCTGAACATCAAAGGCGTAAACGCCAAAGATCAGTTCTACTCGGCTCTGTCTGGTTTGACGGATCCCGAAGATAAACGCAAAGCCATTGGCCGGTCTTTCATCGAAGTATTCGATCAGGAAGCTCACCTGCTAACCGACGTTAGCTGGTTGGGACAGGGTACAATATATCCCGACGTGATTGAATCGGTATCCGTGAAAGGTCCTTCTGCAACGATCAAATCGCACCACAACGTAGGTGGTCTGCCCGATTTCATGAAACTTCAGGTCATCGAACCGTTACGTACCTTGTTCAAAGATGAAGTACGTCGCGTGGGCCGTGAATTGGGTATTGTGGAATCCATTCTGGGCCGCCATCCCTTCCCCGGACCGGGTCTGGCCATTCGGATTCTGGGTGATATTACGGCTGAAAAAGTAGCCATTCTTCAGGAAGTAGACGCCATTTTCATTGGTAAACTCCGCGAAAAAGGCCTCTATAATCAGGTATGGCAGGCCGGAGCGATTCTGCTTCCCATCCAGTCCGTTGGCGTCATGGGCGATGAGCGTACTTACGAACGCGTGGTGGCTCTGCGGGCCGTGGCCTCGGTAGACGGGATGACTGCCGACTGGGTACACTTGCCTTACGAGTTTCTGGCGGAAGTTTCCAACGAAATCATCAACCGGGTGAAAGGCGTAAACCGCGTCGTCTACGACATTTCGTCGAAACCCCCGGCCACCATCGAGTGGGAATAATCATAGCACGAAAGCCGGAGGCTTTACTCCGGCTTTTCGTTTTTGTTAAAAAGTTTGAAAGGTGTAATTCGTATACATACTTTCAAACTTTTTTAACGTTACAAGAAAACAGTACCTTTAATCTTCATTTTAACGATCGTTCAATACCCACCTAATTACTTTATCTCCATCCCTCTGTTTGTATGAAAAAGGTATACGCTGTTTTGTTCCTTGCGTTGAGTGTGTGGTCCTGTAAGCCCGCTGATACCGAACCGGCATCGGATTACGATTACTTCCCGCTCGAAAAAGGCAATTTTGTTATTTACGATGTCACCCAAACCCAGTATGCTCTGGCTCAGGATTCTGTCCGGTCACAGTATCAGATTAAAGAACTGGTAGCGGACGCCTTTACGGGACTGGATGGCGAATCCTCCTTCCGGCTCGAACGCTACCGCCGCAATAGTCAGCAGCAGGCCTGGGCCATTGACTCGGTCTGGACGGCTCGTCGGACGCTGAATCAGGCCATCCGTACGGAGAATAATGTACCCTACGTGAAACTCTGGTTTCCGGTCTACCCTAAACAAACCTGGAATGGTAACGTTTTGAATAGTAATGATCCGGACGAATACGAGGTAACCCAAAAGGACCAGCCGCTGAAAATCGGATCAAACGATTTTTCTAAAACGTTGACGGTCGTACAGGAAAACAAAGTATCAGCCATTGATTTAGTCAATCGCAAAGAAATATACGCCAAAGGAGTCGGACTGATTTACCGGGAACGCACGGAGCTGTATTACTGTCAGTCAGCCGCCTGTTTTGGTCAGAATAAAATTGATTTTGGAACTCGCTTCATTCAGCAAATATCTAGTTATGGTAAAGAATAGAGGGCTTCGGGCTGGTTTATCGGCACTGTTAGCGTGTGCATTTTTCTCGGTTCAGGCCCAAACGACGGCCAAGTATCTGGTCGTATTCAAGGACAAAACCAATTCACCCTACGACGTCAATCGCCCGCAAGAGTTTCTCTCCAAACGTTCCATTGAACGTCGCTTCAAACAAAACCTGGTCGTCTCTGAACGCGACCTGCCCCCTAACCCGACCTATATCCAGGCCGTTCGGGAAAAAGGAGCGAAAGTCTGGTACAAAACCCGCTGGGCCAATGGTGTGCTCGTGGAGTGTACCCCTCAGCAACTGGAAGAGATCAAAACCCTGCCTTTCGTGGCCGGTAATGATGGTAACGTTCCTTTGAGTGCAGTACCCGTCACCACGACGCCGGGTATTCGTAGCGGTAGCAAAGCCTGGTCGGGTGACCTGCAACCGCTGGAGGCGTCGCCAGCTACTTCTACCCCAAAAAATCCTAAAGCCCTGGATTATGGGTATTCCCAAACGCAGATTGGTCAGATGCGGGTGGACTCGATGCACGCCCGGGGTTTCCACGGCGAAGGCATGTGGGTGGGGGTGATTGATAATGGCTTTCTGAGCGTCAATACACAGGCGGCGTTCAAACACCTGTTTGACGAAAACCGGATTCTGGGCACCTACGATTTTGTAGCGAATAATGCCAACGTATACGATCAGGGTACGCACGGCAACAGTGTACTTTCGCTCATGGCGGCTTACCTGCCGGGTCAGTTGATTGGTACCGCTTACAAAGCCTCCTATCTCTTGCTTCACACGGAAGACAATTCGGGCGAAAAACGGCAGGAAGAAGCTTTTTGGCTAGCCGCTGCCGAATACGCTGATAGCGTGGGGGTAGACGTGATCAACTCTTCTTTAGGCTATTCGACGTTCGACAATCTGGCTACCAGCTATACCTATCAGGATCTGAACGGCCAGAAGGCTCTTTCGACCCGGGCCGCTAAATGGGCCGCTGAGACGGGCATTTTGGTGGTGGTTGCGGCGGGTAACGAAGGCAGCGATGCCTGGCGTTACATCACCGTACCCGCGGATGCGGATTCCATCATTACCGTAGGAGCCGTTGACTCACGTATGGCTCGGGCCAACTTTAGTTCCATCGGACCAACGGCGGATGGACGCATGAAACCCGATTTATCGGCCATGGGCTCTGGTAACGTAGTGATCAATGCCCTCAACGGACAGTTGGCTTCGGGTGGTGGAACTTCGTATGCCTCGCCCCTGCTGGCGGGTATGGCGACCAGTTTCTGGCAGGCGTATCCGTACCTGACCAACATGGAAGTGATTTCCTTACTGAAGCAATCGGCTCACAAGAACGAGGAACCGGACAACTTTCTGGGCTACGGCGTACCCAACTACCTGCGAGCAGAACAGGCTATACAGGCATTTCGTAAAAAGGAAGGCGTACGCATTGTACCTAATCCCACGAGTGGTTCCCGCAATCCGATCGCTGAGTTGCCATTTAACGAGCAAAACCGTACGTACGCCGTAACGCTACTCGATACGCAGGGACGCATTTTCTGGGAAGGACAAGTTTCGGGTCGCCGGGCTGAACTCGCCATTGGATCGCTTCCGATGCCTTCGGGTATGTATATGTTGCGATTCTCGCGGGATGCGGAAAACTACACGGCCCGCTGGCTGAAATGGTAGGACATCCAGCATCTATCTCTCGTACACACAGAAGCCGTAAAAGCATGACTTTTACGGCTTCTTTCATGAATATGCCACTGGCAATGATTATACATCGATTATTCGACTTACTTCATTATTCGAGTATAAAGTAGTACCCTTTCCAGATTGAGAAACGCCCCCTACAGCTTTGGTCTTGAGATTTGCCTGAAAAGTCGCTGACTTGAACGTTCACGGCGGGCTTTGGTGTATCTTCATTGCAAAGAAATCGTTTCATTCTCACTATGAAAAAACTCTTACTCTTGCCTTTGCTGGTCCTTACCAGCATGGCCTACGGCCAGAAAAAAGGGAAGAAACCGACTCCTCCGCCCCTACCTAAAAAAGCCCTCACGCATAGCGTGTACGACGGCTGGAAATCGATTACGTACCGTACGCTCTCCAACGATGGCGACTGGGCCATCTACACCGCCAACCCCCAGGAAGGCGATGGTAACGCGATTTTTTACGGGCTGAAAAAAAGCAAAATTGACTCTGTTCAGCGAGCCGCCGACATTCGGGTCAGCTACGACTCGGAAGTAGCTGTCTTCAAGATTAAGCCCCAGGCGGCAGTCGTACGCGATGCCAAGCGGAAGAAGAAAAAGCGGGAAGACATGCCCAAAGATTCGCTGGGTATCTATTCGCTGAAAACGAGTCAACTTACCAAAATCCCGAAGGTCTCTTCCTTTGCTCTCCCCGAAAAAGCGGGTGGATTCGTAGCCTATCAACTGGAAACACCCGCCGCAAAACGCGATACGACGGCCCGCCGTACCAATCGGAAACCCGCTAAAAAGGAATCCGAAGAAAACGGGTATCAGCTTGTCCTGAAAAATCTGAAATCAGGCACGCAGACTTCCTATTCCTTTGTGACGGATTATGCCTTTAGCAAAAACGGCAAACGGCTGGCTTACGTCACTACGGGTAACGACAGCACGGTAAAACTACCCGGTGTTTACGTCGTGGATCTGGCCAACGGTTCTTCGCAGAAAGTATTCGAAGCGAAGGGTAAAACCAAGAAACTCAGTTTCGACGAAGCCGGCGACCAACTGGCCTTCGTAACCGATCCCGATACCAACGCCAAATCGCTGGTGCATTACCATCAGTTGTACTACTGGAAATCCGGTCAGGCTCAGGCTCTCAAAGTAGCGGATCAGGCCAATCAACCCGGTCCGAAAGGCTGGCTGGTGAGTGGTGATGCTCCGCTGGCTTCGCCAAAAACGGCTCAAAACTATTTTTCGGTACGGCTCCTGTTCCTGCGGTAGCTGATACAACGATGTTACCCGAAGAAGTGGTAAACGTAGAAGTATGGGGACCGAAAGACCGTACCCTGCAACCGCAGCAGAAAGTAACCGCCGAACGCGATAAGAAACGTTCGTACACGGCGGTATACGATCCGGCTACGAACGCCTTACGGCAACTGGCTACGACGGAAATGGACGAAATTCTGCCCGTCGCTGATGGCAATGCTGATTATGTAGTGGCCCTTTCGGATTTGAAATACTCGCACGAACACTGGGACTGGAATAGTCGTAACGATGCGTACGTAGTTTCCACGAAAGATGGTTCAAAGAAACTGATCGGTGAAAACATTCGGGGTAACATCCGCATGTCACCCGAGGGTAAATATGCGTACTGGTTCTCGCTGTCGGATACGGCCTGGTTTGCTCACGGAATTGCCACGGGCAAGACCGTTCAGTTGACCAAAGACCGGAAGTTCGCGGACGAAGACGACGATCATCCGGATTTCCCCCGGGGATACGGCTCGACGGGCTGGACGAAAGGCGATGCCCTGCTGTATATCTACGACAAATACGACGTCTGGACGGTAGATCCGGCGAATCCCGCTAGTCTGACGCGACTGACCAAGGGTCGGGAAGTAAAGAAAACCTACCGTTTCATTAACCTTGATCCCGAAGATCGCGGTCTGGTTGATCCTTCCAAACCGCAATTGGTTCACCTTTTCGATCACACGACGAAAGCGAGTGGTTATGCTCAATGGTCGGGTTCAACGCTGACGGTACTGCATCAAGGCGATTTCGCGGCCAGTCCGATGGTAACGAAGGCCAAGAATACAAATGATCTGCTTTTCACGAAAACCACGTTCCGCGAGTATCCGGATCTGATGGCAACGGATCTGTCCTTCAAAAATATTCGGAAGATCTCCAACCTGGGCGAGCAGACGAAATCGTATCGCTGGGGTACGGTGGAAATGGTGAGCTGGGTATCAGGCGATGGTGTAACGCTACAGGGATTGCTCTACAAACCCGATGATTTCGATTCGACGAAGAAGTACCCCATGATTACGTATTTCTACGAAAAGGAATCGGATAACATCCACAACTTCGTAACGCCCGCTCCGACCGCGAGTGCCCGTAACAACTACGCGTACTCGGTTTCCAACGGGTATATCGTATTCGTACCAGACATCGTGTATCAGGATGGTTATCCCGGTCCAAGTGCTTACAGCTGTATCATTCCGGGGGTACTGAAGTTACTGGAAAATCCCTGGGTGGATCGTACGCGGCTGGGCATTGTAGGCCATAGCTGGGGCGGCTACCAGACGGCGTATCTGATTACGAAAACGAATCTGTTCAAGACGGCCGTACCGGGTGCTCCCGTCGCCAACATGACGAGTGCTTACGGAGGTATTCGCTGGGGAACGGGCTTAAGTCGTCAGGCTCAGTACGAGCATACACAAAGCCGTATCGGCGGTACGCTTTGGGAAAAACCGCAGCAGTACTTCGATAACTCGCCGCTGTTCTATTTACCCAACGTACAAACGCCGGCTCTGATCCTGCACAACGATGAAGACGACGCAGTACCCTGGTACCAGGGCATTGAGCTGTACGTGGGCCTGAAACGTCTGGGTAAACCCGCCTGGATGCTCAACTACAACACCGAGAAGCACGGCCTTCGCGTGCGTAAAAACCAGAAAGACTGGACCATCCGCATGTGGCAATACCTGGATCACTACCTGAAGGATGCTCCAGCTCCGCAATGGATGACCGAAGGGTTACCCATGATTGAAAAAGGGGTCAATCAGCGACTGGAACCCGCAGCGGCTCTGCCTTCCGGAAAGGCGATGCGTTAAAAAAGAAAAGACCGAATGGCTTCACACCATTCGGTCTTTTGCTTTTAGGTAGTGTGCTACGCCTTACGCGTCGTCACGAACGATTTTTACGGACTGAATCGTATCTCCCTGACGGATGTCATCCACGATGTCCAATCCTTCAATCACCTGACCAAAAGCCGTGTGTACGCCATCGAGGTGAGCCGTATTTGAACGGTTGTGGCAGATGAAGAACTGGCTACCACCCGTATTGGGGCCCCGGTGAGCCATCGACAAAACGCCACGATCGTGACGCTGACGTTCGGCTTTCGTTTCGCAGGGAATCGTATAACCCGGACCACCCGCACCGGTACCGGTAGGATCGCCACCCTGAACCATGAAATTAGGGATTACGCGGTGGAATTTTACACCGTTGTAGAATCCTTTTTCTGATAAATCAATAAAGTTTTTTACCGTAATGGGCGTCTCTTTTTCGAAGAGTTCAATCACCATTGTACCCTTATCGGTAAGCATCTCGGCTTTTACCATTGCTTCGTACTGATTAGTTGAGGCTGCGAAGTTAGGCAATTAAGTTTTCCAAAACTTCGCAAACCTTGCTGCAAATCGTAGAATTTTCAGCCCGCCTTCCGGGACATATTTCCTCAGTATCAGCTCATTACAGATTAGAAAGTGGTTAGAATTGTATTAGAATTCACTAAAACTTAAATCAGAATTAAATTTTTTAAATCTCTTTGTAAAAGGATTTGTGAAACTTGGTTTTTACAAAAATTTCATTTTTCGCGTAAAATCAGTTCAAAATTGAAGTTCGAACGAACAAAATCCAAAGTAAATCCTTGTAATGTGTACAAAAACAAACGTTTCTTTTTCATGGTATAATCCTATATTTTCTGGAAATTACTGTGAAAAATCTAATTAATTTACTATCTTTGTTTAGAGGCCATCCTCGAAAATGGTACATCTTTTTTTCAGTATCATTGAATTAGTTTTAACTGCAACAAGTCATGAAACGCTATATAATGACCGCTATTCTGGCCGGACTGGTCAGCATAGCTTTTGCCCAGACCAAACCCCGCTTAGACCACGGATATTCCACGCATAACTACAAGCACGCCAATAAAGCAGCCGTAGCCAAGCAAATACAGAATGCCGAGTCAGGGGTGAGCATCCAACGGGATGGTTCAGTACGTGAGAACATCGGATTACAATCGACGGCAAACTATAAAGTTCAGCGTCCTTACAATACCAACGGTAAACTGAATATTCCGGCTCCGCCGGTTACGGGATATGCTACTACGGATCCCAGTCAGTCACCAAGGAATTACAAAATGGGACGCCCCTCGATTGTTAATTCGAACGATCAGCTTAGTCGAAGTAAGAAAGATACCAACGATATCAACGTTGGAAATGAATAATCAGAGGCCGGGGATAAACCCCGGCCTTTTTTCTGTGGGATTTATAGCAATTCTTCGTACGCCTTGAGGTTACTTCTCTACAGGTCTATCTTTTCTCAACTACACAATCCAGATAACTATTTGTTTATCAATGACTTACTAACTTCTCTATTCTCTGGCACGATGGTTTAACCTACTATAGCTCATACTAACGAAAATGCCTTATGGACAAACTGGCAAAGTTTGAATTAATGGAGAAGATCGTTCGTGAGTTAGACGACCTTCGCAATAGCCAAACGGCTGTACTCAAAAAGATCGGTCAAATTGAAGTTGAAAATATAGAGTTGAACGATAAAACGCTGGAAAACGGCGTGTCGGATTTGTTTACGAAAATGTCCGAAACATTGGACTCTGTAACGGCCGTTCATACCGAGTTTTCAGATCGAACGGATCAGTTCAGAAAAGACAACAATCTGGTACCCGCAGAGGATGCTGTATAATCGGGTAATTTAGAATAAACAAAAAGGAGAGCTTTCACAGGCTCTCCTTTTTGTTTATGATCGTTGCCCTAGTCCAGGCCTCAATTTTCTTTTCAAAAAGACAGGCTTCCAGCATTCAGACCCCATTACGGCGTAAGACTCTCCAGCGGTGAAGCCACACGGACAGCTTTTGGTTTTAATCCGAACAACAGTCGAGTCCAGGCCAAGTGCCGAATCAGGAAGTGATATAAAACCCAGCAAGTCAGAAAAGTACTGACTACCAGCAGGATAAACTTCATCGGCCAGTTCATTTGAAGGGGAGCCAGCCAATAGCCTACCACCACGATAATGAGCTGGTGAAGAATGTAAAAAGGACATACAGCCTCGTTGGCATAGGAAAGGAAGCGGCTATTGAAGTTTAGATAGTAATGGGCATTTCCGAATAAAGTCAATAAGCAAACCCAGGTATGGAAGGTTCGCAGCAATGTATATACTGCCAAAACCCAGCCCGTCAGTTCAGGCCGATCAATCCAGAAAAACGTATAAAGTAGCGTCGTGGAGACGACCATCAGGGCCAGTGTCAGGAAACGGTAGTGTACGACCGTGTCCCAGAACTTTCGCTGGGCACAGACGAAATAGCCCATCAGGAAGAAACTCAAGTAATACCAATGCCGCTGCCCGTAACTGCATAAAGCATTGAGGTTCAGAAATTCTTCCTGCCATAAAAAATCGGCTAATGCATACCAAACGGTTGGTACCAGTATCAACCAGCCAGGATGGGCACAAAACCTGGCCCATGCTGCCGTGAATCGCTCGTTTACAGGCTTACGTACGGCCCCCAGTAGTGGGATACTCACCAGATTATAGCTGAATAAATACGCCAGAAACCATAGATGATGCCAACCAAAGTTTCCCTTCGGATAGCTCTGAAAGTGAAACACGGTTCTGTAAAATTCGAGGTAGGAGAACGTAGCTCCATCGGTGAGCCGTTCGACGTAGATCTGCGGGGGTACAATGACAAACATCCCAAAAATCAGCGGCAGCAGAATGCGTCGCGTTCGTTCACTCAGGAATTCCAGAACCGAACGCTGGCCCAGCGACAACCATACGCCCATGCCTGCAATCATAAATAGTAAGGCCATTCGCCAGGCACCGACAAACTGCATGGGATACTCGATCAGGTAGTTTTGAACATTGTTTTTGACGTGCCAATCCCAATAGTTAAAGAACATTCCCGTGTGAAAAAGAATCAGTAAGCCAAAGGCGAGTACGCGAAGCCAATCCAAATCGTAACGGCGGAGGATTTTCATAAAGTATACGTTTAAAGACGGTGGGGGTAATCAACTTTTAGCTACAGACTGACCAGAAAGGCCCCTGTGTAGCCGGTAAGCAACGGAGGTTTGGCTAGAATGACACTAAGAATTAGGCCTGACTGGACAGGAATAGGGTTGTAGTTGCTGCAATCTATTGGCGAATAGATGCAAAGGAATGGATTCCGGGCTGATCCTGGGGGATTGCTGTTTGGTCAGAAGTGACCCAAAGCTATATCCTGGCCAATAGCCATGCATGCTACCGAGCGGAAGCATGGAGCAATTCTTACACGAGTTAAGGTGGGGCATACAAGAGCCCGCCTGGCGGGGCGGGCTGCTAAAATACGAAAAGCTGTGTCACTTCATGACGTTGAGGAGCCACTTGCAGTAACTATTCTCCAGGAACAGCTGATTCAACGAAGCTTCTGAAAACGAAACCTATTCTTCAATTCTGGTTTTCAATGAGTTATTCGAATAAAACACTACAAACTTTTCGTCTCTTCGAGAAGAATTTTCGCTTGATTCCAACGCCTCGCCTGTACGGATCCGGAAAGCAATTTCTTTAGGCTAAAGGTTGCTGTTTCCTACTGGTTTTCAACTCCCTTCTGAACGAATCTACTCGCAGAGATCGCTCCATTTATGGAATGAGACTCGCACGCGGCGATGGTACACGGGCATCTTTCGGTTTTAGCCCAAACACCAGTCGGGTAAAGCTAAAATGTCGAATAACGAAGTGGTATAAAATCCAGCAACCGAAGAATGTAATCGCGGCCAGCAGTATAAACTTAACGGGCCAGTCTATAGGCAGTGGAGCCAGGTAATAACCAGCGGCAATCGTGATGGTCTGATGCAAAATGTAGAAGGGATAAACCGCTTCATTGGCGTAGGTCAGAAAGCGATTGTTGAAGTTGAGGTAGCGATAGCCATTGCCAAAAATGGTCAACAGGCACGTCCAGGCATTAAAGGTTCTGAAAAGGGCATAAGCTTCGTAATTCCAGCCTTCCAACTCAGGCTGATCAATCCAGAAAAAGGCGTATAATGTAGCCGTACACCCCAGCATTAACCCCAGCGTTAGGAAACGGTACCGAGCCAGCGTATCCCAGAATTGCTGCTGCGTACAAAACACATAACCTGTCAGAAAAAGCGTGAAATAATGCCAGTGTTGCCGCCAGTCGTCCACCAGTGCATTCGTCGTGGGAAAACGTGCTTCCAGTAAAAAATCCGCCAGCCAGTGCCAGACGGCAGGCAGTACCAACAACCAGACCGGATTACTGAAAAACGAAGCCAGCCTAGCCGTTACCCGTTGTCCCGCAGGTTTACGCAGGTATAGCAGAATGGGCAGCCCAATGATCGAGTACGCGAACAGATAGATCAGATACCAGAGGTGATGCCAGCTCAGGCTACCCCCTTCCGGATAGGGCTTAAAATTGAAAACGGTTTTATAAAATTCCCAATATGAAAAGCTGGCTCCCTGCTGAAGTCGCTCATAGAAAATCTGCGGAGGTACGATGACGAACATACCAAAGACCAGCGGCAGAAAGATACGTTTGGTTCGTTCGCCCAGGAACTCCCCGACGGACCGCCTTCCCAGAGCCCAGTACACACCCATACCGGAGATCATGAATAATAAGGCCATCCGCCAGGAACTTGTAAATCGCATGGGATACTCAATGAGGTGCGTCTGGACGTTATTTTTCACGTGCCAACCCCAGTAATTGAAGAACATTCCCGCATGAAAAAAGATAAGCAGACCGAAGGCCAGTACGCGGAGCCAGTCGAGATCGTAACGACGTGTGGATTTCATGAGCATTTGATTTGAATGCCCAAAAGTGCTCGTTTTCAGCACGGTTCGACGACCGTACGCATCAGGACGACGTGCCCGCCGATAAGGACGCACTCCGAAACACGGAAGGAGTTTGCCCGGTTTCGCGTTTAAAAGCGGCGTTGAAGGCTGACTTTGAGTTGTATCCTACCCGTTCGGCGATTTCCTCGATTTTCAGGTGAGCATTTTCCGGAGCAGCCAGTAATTGCCGGGCTTCTTCGATCCGGTATTTGGCCAGCAGTTCAAAAAAGCTAAGCTCCAGCGTGTCGTTGAGTACCTGGGAAAGATGATGCGTCGATACGCCTAGCCGCTGAGCCAGTCCGGGTAAGGAGCAGGTCGATGCTAACTGGGGTTTCTCTTCGCGTAAGACGTGCTGTAGTCTTTCCAGCGTACGATTTTCCAGTTCGGGCGTTAGAGAAGATTTCTCGTACTTCCGAACCTGCCCGGTTGGCGTGGCGGGTTCCACCCGGAAAAAACCAGACTGGCGAATGATACTGAAGCTCGTCACGTAGATGATAAACGCCAGGTGAGCCACCACCAGGTGATCGCCCAGGTCGCTCTCAAAGGTCGCACGCGTAATCAGGTATACAATCGTGATAAAGGTCAGGTGAATCTGCAAATTCCGGAACCAGATCAAATCCGTCGGCTGGCTTCCCCAGAAACGGGCCTGGATGCGTTGAAAGGCCAGCAATACTTCTCTCCAGGTAAGTGCCAGGTAAATCAGCATACTGATTCCCGTAAATTCATTGATGTGCCATTTAGGCCAGAACATCCAGCGTTCGCCATACGACTCAAAAGGTGGCGATGGAATTTCAGGATGGAACGCTCCTAGAAAAGCTTCGTACTTCAGGCTTAGTGGTTGCGGGTAGTACAGAACGGTCATGTACAGCAAATACAGGACTGCCGGCAGAAAATGCCAGATATTCCGAGCGTTCCAGCTTTTCCGTAGACTGACTCTAAAGTATAGGTACAAGCAGGGAAATAAGGCCAGATTAGCCGGTTCGGTTGAATCCACCAGCCATAACACCTGCACCATGTAATTGGTATAGCCCAGCCACACGTCGCTCATGAGCAGCGTCATGCAAACCAGAGAAAAGCCTAAAAAACGGTTGGGGAACTGTTTTCCTTTACTGTGCGTAAGAAAGAAATACGTCAGGAAACACCCCTGAATGATGCCAAGCAAAATCAGGATTGCAAACCAATCGATACGGGGACTAAGCTGGGGCATAGAAAAAGCCCGCCTAAATGAGGCGGGCTACTAAAATACGAAAAGCTGAATTACTTAATCAAGTTAAGGAGGTACTTCCCGTAGCCACTCTTGACGAGCGGTTTAGCCACGGCCTCCAGTTGCTGCTTGTCGATGAAGCCCATGCGGTAGGCCACCTCTTCAATACATCCGATTTTCAGGCCCTGCCGCTCTTCAATCACTTCAACAAATTGCCCCGCCTGCATCAGCGACTGGAAGGTGCCCGTATCCAGCCAGGCCGTACCCCGGTCCAGCACGCCTACTTTCAACTGGCCTTTTTCCAGGTACACCCGGTTAATGTCGGTAATCTCCAGCTCGCCCCGTGGACTGGGTTCAATGGCCTTGGCAATGGCCACAACTTCATTATCGTAGAAGTACAGCCCTGGCACGGCGTAGTTGGACTTTGGCACCTCCGGCTTTTCTTCGATGCTCAGTACGTTGAAATCGTCGTCGAATTCAACCACCCCGTATCGCTCGGGATCGTGCACCTGATAGGCATACACCACCCCACCCTCGGGATCGTTGTTGGCTTGCAGAAGCTTGGAAAGGCCCGAACCGTAGAAAATGTTATCTCCCAGAATCAGGCTACTTTATCATTGCCAATAAACTCTTCACCGATGATGAAGCCTGAGCCAGTCCATCCGGACTCGGCTGCACGGCGTAGCTAAACTGACAGCCCAATCGGCTCCCATCGCCCAGCAACTTCTCAAAGTGCGGTAAATCGTGTGGCGTGGAAATAATCAGGATTTCGCGAATGCCCGCCAGCATCAGAATCGACAGCGGATAATAGATCATCGGCTTGTCGTAAACCGGCATCAGCTGTTTGGAGACAGCCAGCGTCAGGGGATGCAACCGCGTTCCCGAGCCGCCTGCCAAAATAATTCCTTTCATCTTCGAATGAGGGAATGAGTGAATGAATGATAGAAAGAGGGAATTCAGTAATGGGCGAATGAATCAATGATCGCATGCGTGAATACAGGAAAACCACCGTAGTGTTTACTTATTATTCACGCATGCGATTATTCACGCATTCGATCATTGATTCCGTGTTATCGCTGAGCGTACATGCTGTCGTAGTACTTCTGGTAGCTCCCTGAGGTGACTTCTTCCAGCCACTCCGTGTTCGAGAGATACCACGCCACCGTCTGAGCCAGGCCTTCTTCGAAGGTAACCGAAGGTTGCCAGCCCAGTTCATGCATGATTTTATGGGCGTCGATGGCATAACGAAGGTCATGGCCCGCCCGGTCCGTCACGTAGGTAATGAGTTCCCTGGAAGTACCCGCCGGGCGACCCAGCTGGTCATCCATGATCTCGCACAGCAGGTGCACCAGATCAATGTTTTTCCACTCGTTAAAGCCGCCGATGTTGTAGGTTTCACCGGGCTTGCCCTGGTGGAAAACCACATCAATGGCCCGGGCGTGATCTTTAACAAACAGCCAATCCCGTACGTTTTCCCCTTTGCCGTATACGGGTAACGGTTTGTTATGCAGGATGTTGTGAATCATCAGGGGAATCAGCTTCTCGGGGAAGTGATTAGGACCGTAGTTATTGGAGCAGTTGGTAAGTACGAAGGGAATACCGTAGGTGTTACCGTAAGCCCGAACGAAGTGATCCGAGGAAGCCTTGGAAGCCGAATACGGCGAACGTGGATCGTAGGGTGTGGTTTCCAGGAAGAACTCTTCGGGATTATGCAATTCACCGTACACTTCGTCAGTGGAGACGTGGTAGAACAGGTGTCGTGAATAGTCGTCTTTCCAGGCTTTCTTAGCCGCGTTCAACAGGTTGACCGTACCGATGACATTCGTCAATACGAAAGCCATGGGATCGGTGATCGAGCGGTCTACGTGGCTTTCGGCCGCCAAGTGAATGACGCCGTGAAAGTCGTGTTCGGCGAACAGCTGATCCAAAAACTCAGCATCGCGAATGTCACCTTTGACAAAGGTATAATTGGCAGCCGACTCCAGGTCTTTGAGGTTGGCCAGGTTACCGGCGTAGGTCAACGCATCCAGGTTAAACACCTGATAAACGTCCTTGTACTCGGTTACAAACCGACGTACCACGTGTGAGCCGATGAAGCCCGCTCCGCCCGTAATTAATAGTTTCTTCATAGGGATTTCAATGTAGGATGAAGATTGAATTCGATTACTTTAAAGTTAATTGCCAACGCCACGCGTCTGCTAACGCTTCATCCAGTGTTTTTTCGGCTTTCCAGCCCAGTTTTTCGGTCGATTTACTCACGTCGGCGTAAATCTCCATGATATCTCCGGCCCGGCGGGGAGCAAATTCGTAATTGAGCTTCACGCTGGTTACGCGTTCAAACGTATCGATCAACTCCTGAACGCTCGTACCCGTGCCCGTACCGATGTTAAAAAAGTCGTAATAATTTGTTTCTGCTTGGTTCACCAGCAATTCCAGGGCCTTCACGTGAGCTTTGGCCAGGTCCACTACGTGAATGAAGTCACGAATACAGGTCCCGTCAGGCGTATCGTAATCCTTACCAAATACCATCAGTTTTTGACGAATGCCCGCAGCGGTCTGCGTTACGTAAGGCACCAGGTTGGCCGGTACGCCGATGGGCAATTCGCCAATCAGGGCCGATTCATGAGCACCTACGGGGTTGAAGTACCGCAAAGCCAGGGCTTTCAGACCCGGTTTCGCAGCTACCGTATCGCGAATGATTTCTTCGCCCACCTGCTTGGTATTTCCGTACGGAGAAGCGGCGGGTAATACGGGCGTTTCTTCCGTTACCGGAATTACCTCGGGCTGACCATATACCGTACAGGAGGAGGAAAATACAAAGTTCGACACCCCATTGGCAATCATTGCTTCCAGCAAGGTAACCAGAGCCGAGATGTTGTTTCGATAGTATAACAGGGGTTTTTCAACGGATTCACCAACGGCCTTACTAGCCGCAAAGTGAATAACTCCCTCAATCTTATCTTCCTTAAAAATCTTAGTCAGCAACGCCGCATCGTTACAATTAGCGTTGTAGTACTTCACTTTTCTTCCCAGAATCGATTCGAGCCGATTCAGTACTTGTTCCTGTGAGTTAGAAAAATCATCGAGAATAATAGGTTCGAATCCGGCCCCGATAAGTTCTACAACAGTATGGGAACCGATGAATCCGGCTCCGCCGGTGACTAGGATATTCATGAAGTAAGGGTTAGAAATCTTTCAATTAAGCCCCAAAAATAGAAAAAATACGCGGGCCGAAGGTACTGGTTCCGGGGATCATTTTTATACGGTCTGTTGTCTTTTTTATGAATAGTTCCCGGCATCCTTCTATTTTTTTATTCTTTCGCACCATTCTCTTTACTTTAGGCGGAATGCTTCCCTTCAATTCATGGTTTACCTATTTGGTAGTTTTCTAAAATTAGTGTAGGTTAAAGCTAAAATCAACTTTTTCTGTATGGATAGCCGTGAACTAAAAGCCTTAGTCTCCCTGCTTGAAGACGATGATCGGGAGGTTTCCTCACTGATTGAGCAAAAAATTCGCTCGTTAGGGGATACCATTATTCCCTTTCTGGAAGATCACTGGGAAAATTCCGGTTTCAATCCGCTCGTCCAGAAACGCATCGAGGACCTCATTCACGACTTACAGTTTCGCACGCTTACCGAACGCCTGCGAGCCTGGAAAAACAGTGGTGGCACCGATTTGCTGGAAGGGCTCTGGCTGGTAGCGACGTATCAGTACCCCGATCTTTCCCTGGAAAAACTTCAGCAGGAAATTGACCAGATTTATTATGATGCCTGGCTGGAATTTCGGCACGGTATGCATCCCGCGTCGCAGATTGATACGTTGAATTACGTTTTTTTCAAAAAGCTGAAATTTGGGGCGAATACGAAAAACTTTCACTCGGCGGCTAATTCCATGCTGAATGTGGTCCTGGAAACGCACAAGGGAAACCCCATCAGCTTGTGTGTGCTGTATATGCTGGTAGGTCGTCGATTAGGCATGCCCTTGTACGGAGTCAATCTCCCTAACCTGTTTGTGCTCACCTACAAGGTGAATGACGATACGCAGTTTTACATCAACGTATTCAATAAAGGGTTGGTGTTTCAGAAGAAAGACATCGACAACTACATTGCCCAGCTGAACCTGGCCCCCAATCCCATTTTTTACGAGGCCTGTAGTAACACGGATATTGTCAAGCGAGTACTACGCAATCTAACCCTAGCCTTTGAGAAGACGGGTGACGATGATCGGGCTCAGGAAATCAATACACTCCTTAAAATGCTTTTGGAATCCGATTCGCCTTCGTTTGATAACTAAGGTACCTTGGCTATGATCTGTAAATAAAGGCCTTCGGGATTGGTGATGACCAATCCCGAAGGCCTTTAACATGATTAGCTACGTATGCTTTTCCTAAAACCGCTTCTTTAGTCCAGGCCCGCCAACCCCGGAGGGGTTCAATGTGATTAGCCCCGT
>NZ_NMPS01000068.1:0-225 GCF_002261125.1 Siphonobacter sp. BAB-5385
TCCATCTCAACCGGACTAGCCGGCAGACTCACCGTCAACTGCTGCTGCTTCTGCTCGACTACCGCTTGTACGGATTCCGCGGCCTGATTGACTAGCTCGTCTAAACTGACGTTCGTTTTGCGGAGTTCGATCTTACCCTGACTAATGCGGCTGACATCCAACAGATCATCGACCATGCGTACCAGGTGATTGGTCTGCCGATTCATCATCTCCAGCACGGACTTA
>NZ_NMPS01000069.1:0-225 GCF_002261125.1 Siphonobacter sp. BAB-5385
TCCATCTCAACCGGACTAGCCGGCAGACTCACCCTCAACTGCTGCTGCTTTTGCTGGGTTACCCTTCGGACGGATTCCGTGGCCTGACTGACTAGGTCGACTAGATTGACGCTCGCTTTGCGGAGTTCGATCTTGCCCTGACTAATGCGGCTGACATCGAGTAGATCATCAACCATCCGAACCAGGTGATCCGTCTGCCGATTCATCATCTCCAGCACGGACTTA